>DASTSD010000001.1:0-2600 GCA_035760845.1 Saccharimonadales bacterium (SeqCode)
CGTGTTCTTGACCACTCAGTATCTGGAAGAAGCCGACCAGCTTGCCGACAAGATTGCTATTTTGAACCAAGGCAAAATTGTGGCTGAGGGTACGGCGGCGCTGCTCAAAAAGCTGTTACCGGGCGGACAGATTGAGCTGCAGTTCGTAACGGAAAGCGACCTGGCTGCGGCTGCCAAGCTGCTCAAGGAGTATCCCGTGTCGGCGAACGAAAGCGCATTGTCGCTCACGGTCACGACTGATGGCAGTGTGGGTGACTTGACGCGCCTGCTTGGCACGCTGGAACGGGCTAAGGTTGAAGTCGCTGAGTTCGCGCAAAAAGCACCGTCGCTTGACGATGTATTCCTCAAGGTAATTAGTGATAAGGAGAAAAAATAATGGGTATGCTACGTGACACCTGGACCATGGCAAAACGCAGCCTCAAGCATACGACGCGCAGTATGGACACGATCATTACGGTCGTCGCCATGCCGATCGCCATGCTGCTGCTATTCGTGTATGTTTTTGGGCCATCGTTTGCGCAGGCGACGGGCGGTATAAAATATGTCGATTTCATCACGCCGACGATTATTATCATGACGGTGGTGAGCGGCATTGCGTATGCTGCCGTGCGCCTAAGCATGGACCTGCAAAAAGGTATCATAAACCGCTTCAAGACCATGCCGGTCGCGCCGTCGTCGATACTTGGCGGCCACGCGCTTTCCTCGACGGTATCCAACCTGTTCTCGTCACTGCTTGTGCTGGCCGTGGCACTGGCGATCGGATTCCGCAGTGGAGCGGGACTTGGTGAATGGCTGCTCTTTAGCGGGCTGCTGGTACTGTTTACGCTGGCAACGACATGGCTTGCAATATTATTTGGCCTGCTCGCCAAGACGATGGAAGGCGCCGGCGCGTTTAGTTACATACTGATTTTGCTGATCTTTATTAGCTCGGGCTTCACGCCGGTCGATAAGATGACGCCAGCGCTACGATGGTTTGCCGAGAACCAGCCGATGACGCCTATTATCGAAACCATGCGTTCGCTGCTTACGAGCGGCACGGCCGGTGATAGCGCAATGATCGCCCTTGGATGGTGCGTAGGCTTATTGCTGGTTGCCTACTCTTTGGCACTCCGCGTATATAAGACCAAGACCATTTGATTTTTGTACAAATAAAAAACGCCCTGCATTTTGCGGGGTGTTTTGCTTTCTTGGAGCGTCCACCCCGCCTCCCGGAGTCTCCTCCGGGGGCGGGGCGGGTGGTTCGGACACTCTCACTCGGCGTTGTAGCGGGCGAGCACGTCGGCGACGCGCTCGTCGATCTGCTGCCGTTCACCGAGCTGGCGGCGGAGGTCGGCGATCTCGCTGTCCTTCGCCTCCAGGGTCTTGCGGTGGCTCTCGTCGGTCGTCTTGGCCTCGGTCTCCAGCTCCTTGACCCGGGCCTCCAGCGTGGCGATGATGCGGAGCATGCCGAGCAGACGGTCGGCCACGCTGGTCGCCTCACTTGCGGTCGGCATGGGCGTGGCGGCGCGTCGGCCCGGCGGCGGGCCCGGCTTGGCTGCGACTGGCCGACTGCCGATGACGACGTCCACCGGCTTGTCGTCGGTAGTGCGCGTCGTCACGGGTGCGGCAGTGGAGCGCGGAGACGACTTGCGTTCCTTGCGCTGCTCGTCCCAGGTCTCGAAGTTCTGCTCGCCGACGATGAGGGCCATCAGCCGGTGGAGCGGGATCTCGTCCTCCGAGACGAACCACAGCCACAGCTTCTGCTGGTCATCGTGCTGCCTGATCGATCGGGCGTGGTCGAGCGTCCTGAGGTAGTAGCGGATACGTCGAGCGCGTTGCCCGACGTAGCCGACCTCCTCGAGCAACCGCGTGGCGTTGATTGCCACGAAGCCGTCGCTCGTACGTTCCGCCCGTGACGCGCCGGACTGGAGCGCCGCGTAGCCAGCCTGGACCTCGGCGAGAACCTGCTCCGGCCCGTTGGGGTCGGGGGCGCTTCCCAGGAAGGTGCGCAGGTTGGATGCGCGGTAGAACTCCAGCTCGATGATCCGGTTGGAGTCGAGCGGGCTGGTGAGCTCGATCGAGTAGGTGCAGGTGCGGGCGCCGTTCATCTCGCGCTTGATCAGCCCGGTACGCTCCATCAGCCCGAGGACTTCGGAGATGCAGGTGCTGACCTGCTTTGAGGCGGGGATGCCGTAGTGCTCCCTGATCCGCGACGGGATGCCGCCGGATGTGTCGAGCAGGACGCAGCCCGAGCCGCACAGCAGGCGCAGAATCAGGTCGCGCATGGCGGCCTGCTTGCGCTGCCAGCGGACGTCGGCGTTCGATCGGTTTGAACCGGTCATGGTTGTCGCTCCCTCCGAGCGGATGTCTGAACCGCGGTTATTATACAATTTATTTATCAAAAAGTAAATAATAGTAGACAGATTTACGCCGGCAGCCAAATCGTTTATGATAGGGGGTAAGCATGTTTAAGAAATTCGTCCAAAGAAAACTCGAGAAATACGTCGTCAAATATTTTCAAAAGCACCCAGAGGTGAAACTGGTGGTCGTGGCTGGCAGTGTCGGTAAAACCAGCACTAAAGTGGCTATTGCTACCTTGCTTTCACAGCGTTACCGCGTGG
>DASTSD010000002.1:0-5262 GCA_035760845.1 Saccharimonadales bacterium (SeqCode)
CTTTACTGGAAAGGGTGATAAGCGGCTGAAATTTCCGTTCAAAGTGACCTACCTCGAACATTACAAGGCATTCGAGAAGGGCGAGATAGGTGCCAAGTATTTTGTAAAAGAACTAAAAGACGCGTTGTTTAGGGCCGGGGAGTTCGATGTCATTTACTGCTCGAATTTTTCGGCGCTGCAGGCGATCGGTTACATGCGCGAGCTGATTGATGCCAAGATCGTCTTTACGTTCCACTGCGTGCCGGCCGAAGAGCAAAAGAAAGTCATCGGGCATTTTAACGATTGGGAGCTGGAAAAGAGCTTCGTTCGTAGCGTGCTGGCGGCTACCCGGCCGGAAATGACGATTTGCCCGAGCATGTTTTTTCACCGTTGGGCGAAAGAATTCGGCCTGCAGGAAAGCGACATCCGCGTGATTTTTAACTCGGTTATTTTGGATGATTTTGCCGCTACGGCGACGGCGCGCCAGCGTGCGGCGTGGCGCAAAAAACACCGCTTGCCAGACTCGGCATTCGTGTTTTTGACGCCGGCGCGGATGCTGCCTAAAAAAGGAATCTACGAGCTGGTGCGCGCCGCAGAAAAGGCGCCGGACAACGCGTATTTTTATTTGGTATCCAGCCGGCGCAATGCCAACCAGGAGTTCCTGCGCGATATAGAAGAATACATCGAAAAACACGATCTTTGCGACAAGATTCGTATTCACTACGATACGTACAGCATAGGTGAGATGCCGCACCTGTACCAAATGGGCGACGCGCTGCTGCTGCCATCGCATCACGAGGGCCTGCCGGTCACGATGCTCGAGGCGATGGCGTCAAAAAAGCTGGTGCTGTGCTCGGACATTCCGGCGCTCCAAGAGGTGATAAAAAACGGCGTGAATGGCCTGACGTGCAAGGCCAGGGACGTGGCGAGCCTAGGCAAGACGATAGAAAAAGCCCTCGCCATGAGCGACGAGGAGCGGCAAAAGCTAGCTGAAAAAGGCTACGAAACCGCGGTGCAGAAGGGTGATGCCGAGAAAAACATGCGCGAGCTGGAGGCGATATTCCGGGGGCTATAAATAAAAAACCGCGTCCGTAAGCTTGACGCGGTTTTGTTTTACGAAGAAGCCTTTTCGATCGGCTCGAAGAGCGAGCAGATGACGTCGAGCGCGGAGCTCATGTCGTCGCTGTTCTCGATGACCAGCTCGGCCTTGTTGATGACCTCGCTGACGCCCACTTGGCGCTTAAGGTCGTCGAGGAACTGCATTTCTTGGTCGGGATTTTTTTCGCTTTCGCCGGCTTCGGCGGCGGCATGTTGTAACCGGACCTCGCGCGAAGCGGTGATTTCGACAATGTGGACGTCCTCAGCTTTGAACCGTTGCTTCAGTTCGGCCAGCAGCCGCCCGTCGTACGCGCCGTCCACCACGACGATCTCGGCGGTCTTAGCGTTGTCGATCGACGTCAGGATGTAATCGTCGATCTCGCGGATCGCTTGTTTCGGCCCGACGGCCATGATCCAGTCGCGTGCGCGGGTATAGCCCTGCACATGCGCCAGGTGGCGGGCGATATCGCGGCTGCGCAGGTACATTGCGTGCAGCCGCTTGCTGCAAGCTTTGCTGATGGCGGTTTTGCCCACGCCGCTCTGGCCGGTGACGAGTAATATTTTCATGAACCCTCCTACAAAGTGCTAGGTATAAAATTCGATATCGTTAAGAGCCTCGTCGACTTGCGCGTGCAGGTGGTCGAGGTCTTTGTCGTTCATAATAAAATGATCGGCAATGGCGATGGGGCCTCCTTTTTCCAGGTTTTCGATTTCAGCCCAGTCACGTTGGTCGAGTTGCGGGGGAGTCAGGGGGCGGATAGGCCGGGCGGCCATGCGGTGTTGGCGCAGGCGCCTGGGCGCGACGATGGCGATGACGTTCATTTCGCCCGGAAACTCGTGCTTGAGGGTTTTGTATTCGGTCCAAGTGTAAAGGCCGTCGGCAACGATCCGGTGTTGCCCGGCATCAACCAACTCGTGGATCTGCTTGATGATGCGCTTGACGACGAAATCCTTGCCTTCACGCGCGCGCAGTTCTTCGCGGATCGGCTGCTCGTTCTCTTGGGTAAGCTCGAGGCCGCGGCGCTTTACTTCGTCGAGGACGATGCCGCCAAAGTATACTTTAGGGTAGCCTTTTTCAGTCAGGTAATCTACTGCGGAGCTTTTGCCGCTGCCGGCCAGGCCGACGAAAGCGACGATCTTGACGTTCTCGTGATGTTTCATTATTTCAAGTATACCAAATATACCGCAAGGTATACACTAGTACGTATGCACGACAAAAACGACGTATTCGACTCGCGGCTGATTTCCCGTATAAATGACGACCTTGAACGCTTCGCCCAGCAGTGGCAAAACGATGCGGCGGTGGCTACCAATGAGCCGGTGCGGGCGTTTTGCAGCGTCATGCTTCGCGGCGGCAAACGGCTGCGCGGCCTGCTTGTCATGAAGAGCTATTTTGCCCATGGCGGCCAGGACGAGGAAGTCGCACTTGGTGCGGCCCGCGTTTTTGAGATCATCCAGACGTCGCTGCTTGTCGTCGACGACATCGCTGACCGCTCTAAGCTGCGCCGCGGTGGCCCGTCGGCGCATATCCAGCTGGAGGAATACGCCCGAACGCGCGGCATGAAGGGGAGCGCACATCACTACGGCGTGGTGCAAACCATGAACGCGGCGTACGCCGGGCTGCATAAGTCCACGACCGAGCTGCTGGCGCTGCCGGTTTCATCCGAGGTCGCCCGTGAAGCGTGCGCGCGCTTTCACGAAAATATCCTCACGACCATTAACGGCCAGATCGACGATATTTATAACGAAGCCACGCCCGAGCTGGTCAGCGAGGCGGCGATTACCAGCGTCATGGAGCGGAAGACGGCGCATTATAGCTTTTTGAGCCCGATCGAACTTGGCGCGCGGCTGGCCGGTGCCGAGCTTGCGCCGGGGCTAAGGGACTATTCGGTCCACGCGGGCTGCGCGTTCCAGATCGTCGACGACATCATCGGCACGTTCGGCAAGGAGGATGAGACGGGCAAGGGGACCAACGACGATATCACCGAGGGTAAGCTGACACTGCTGGCGCATCACGCCCTGACGCACGGCTCGCCCGAGCAAGTGGCGGTTCTTCGCCGCGTACTGGGCAACGAAAATGCGACGCAGGAAGAATGTGATGAGGTTCGCCGGATATTCAAAGCGACTGGCGCGCTCGAGGCCGCGAAGCGGCAGCTGGCCGTTCACGAGCGCGAAGCTTTGGCTGCGCTCGACAGCGACGAAACGATCAACCCCGAGTTCGCGCAGTACCTGCGGGCGCTTGGCGAGTACCTCCTCGACCGCAAGGCCTAGATTACTGGTATACTGTAAGATATGAAACGTCTCGTCGTCATTGATGGTAAAAGTGTCTTTTACCGCGGATACTATGCCATGCCCGGCCTGTCGCTTAAGGACGGCACGCCGACCGGCGGCGTGTTTGGGTTTGCCAGCCTTGCGCTGGAAGTTATTAAAAAGCTGGAGCCCGACTATGTGGCGGTTGCCTGGGATAAAAAGGGAACAAGCATTCGCCGCCGGCTCGAGCTGCTGCCGACTTACAAGGCCGGCCGCAAAAAACCGCCCGAGGATTTTTTTGCGCAGCTGCCGATTTTAAACGAGCTGCTTGAGGCTTTCAGCTGGCCACTTCTTGAAACCGACGATTACGAGGCTGACGACATCATGGGCGGCCTGGCCGAAAAGGCGGCCGCGCAGGGCATCGAGACCTGCCTTATTACCAGCGACCTCGATATGCTGCAGCTGGTCGGGCCGCTGACGCACGTGTACGCGCTGAAAAAGGGCTTTTCCGACATCGAGCAGTACTCGCCCGAGTATTTCGAGCAAAAGTACGGCATCGGCGTGCACCAGTTCCTTGACCTCAAGGCGCTTAAGGGTGATTCGTCCGACAATATTCCGGGCGTGCCGGGTATCGGCGAAAAAACGGCTATCCAGCTATTGCAGGAATACGGCACGCTCGAAAATATTTACGAGCATCTCGACGATATCAAGCCGAGCGTGTCGCGCAAGCTCGAAGCCGGCAAAGACTCGGCCTTCCTGAGCAAAAAAGTAGCGCAAATCTGGATGGACGCTCCCGTCGACCTCAACCTCGAGGCGATGGACGCCCGCGACCTCGACACCGAAAAGCTGGCCGCGCTGCTTAAGAAACTCGAGTTCAACTCGCTGCTGCGCCGTCTGCCCGAACACATGAAGCACGTGGCAGGAAACAGCGCCCAAGGGAGTTTGTTTGATTTTCAGCCTGCCGAAGCAGCACCTGCGCTTAGCGAAACGCAGTGGTTCTCGGACGGCCTGCTACCTGCAGGTACCGAGGCGCTGCTGCATGTTCACGATGACGAGCTTTGGCTGTCGGTAGACAGGGGAGAGTTTATGCGCAGCCCGCTCGTACGGGTCGACCAAGCGATTTGGAAGGCACTTGCCGGCATGCGGGTCGTGGCGTACGACATCAAGGCGTTCTACCACGAGGCGCACGCCCGCGGCGTGGAGCTACGGTTCGACGACATCCATGACATCCGCCAAAGTGCCTTTTTGCTCGATCCGCTGCTTCGTGACCGCTCCATTAGCGGTCTGGCGGGCGACGACACGATCGACCAGGCGGATGCCGGCCAGGTAATGGCGGCGCTCTGGCCGATTTACGACGCCCAGCAAAAAGGGTTCGAAGCCCAGCCGACTATCGCCCAGGTAGCGCGCACGCTCGATTTTCCGCTGACCTACATGCTCTACCGCATGGAGGCAAAAGGCATCAAGGTCGACAAAGAATTTTTGAAATCAATGAGCGGCGAGCTTGGCACCGAACACCAGCAGCTCGAGCAGCAGATGTTCGCCATGGCTGGCCACGAGTTTAATATCGGCAGCCCGGCGCAGCTTTCGGAGGTGCTGTTTACCAAGCTGCAACTACCCACGGATGGCATTAAAAAAGGTAAGACCGGCTATAGTACCGGCCAGAAGGAGCTCGATAAGCTTCGCGGCCAGCATCCGATTATCGAGCTTATCGAACGCACCCGCGAGCTGGCTAAGCTCAAGAACACCTACGTCGACACGCTGCCAGAACAGGCCGACGAACATGGCCGCATCCATACCACGTTCAACCAAGACGTCGCCGCTACGGGCCGCCTGAGCAGCACCGCGCCGAACCTGCAAAACATTCCGGTCCGTAGCGACCTCGGCCGTCGTATTCGCGAAGCGTTCGTCCCCGAAGAAGGGAACGTATTCGTGAGC
>DASTSD010000003.1:0-4109 GCA_035760845.1 Saccharimonadales bacterium (SeqCode)
ATATAGATGCAATAAAGTTGCAAAAATGATACACTGCAGTTATGAATCACGCAGCCCAGTTCAAGAAAATCCTGCAAGATAACGGCTTTAGCGTTACCCGTGCGCGCAGCCTGATTTTTGACGTCTTAGCTGCCGCAAACGAGCCGATGACGATGCACCGTCTGATCGACGAGGTGAAAGGCAGAGCGGACCGCGTGAGCGTATACCGGACGGTCGAGCTGTTTGAAAAGCTCGGCATTGCACAGCGAATCAACATTGGCTGGAAATACAAGATCGAGCTAAGTGAAGCGTTCTTGGATCACCACCACCACATGACATGCCTTGGATGCGGGCGCGTGGTGACGGTGCAAGACGAGCCGCAGTTCGAGGCGATGATCGAACGCCTGGCAGAGGTAAGCGGGTTTACGGTCGCGTCACACCAACTGGAAATCCAAGGCCACTGCGAAGCCTGTATGCCTGGTGCAATTTAAGATTATTTTTGCAACAAATTTGCGGTTTTTGTAACGCACCAATACTATGGTGGTATGACAAACAAAACCAAAAAGACGACGAATAGCCGTCGCATCATACTTATTTTCGCTATCGTGCTGATCGCTATCATTATGTCCATAGCGATGCTGCAGACCAAAAAGCAACCAGCGCCTACGAGCGACAAAATACATATCGTCGCTGCCGAGAATTTTTGGGGCAACATAATAGAGCAGATTGGCGGCGAACATGTGGACGTCGCTTCGATTATTTCCGAGCCGGGCGCCGACCCGCACCTGTATGAGTCTGGCGCGCGGGATGCGTCACGCCTGGCCGAGGCCGATATCGTTATCCTGAATGGCGCTCATTACGACGATTTTATGCCTAAATTGCTATCGGCGTCGAAGAGCGACTCGCGCCAAGTCATTAATGTCGCAGACGTATTAAAAACCGACGCGTCGGCTAACCCGCATTTGTGGTACGACGCGCCACGGATTGCCACTGTAGCGGCGGCGTTTGAAAGCGCGCTCGCTAAAAAGGATCCATCCAACGCCGGAATATACGCGGCTAATCTCAACGTGTTCAACAGGTCGCTCGGGTCACTCCTGAATACAATTAGCCAAATTCGCGTCACGCATCCCAGCGCTCCGGTTGCCTATACCGAACGCGTTCCCGAGTACCTGCTAGCGGCGGCAGGCCTTACGGTCAAAACACCGGCTGGCTTTTCGAGCGCGATCGAAGAGGGCAACGACCCGAGTCCTGCGGCCACGGCAGAGTTCGAAAAACTCATTGCGAACCGCCAAATCAAAGCGCTGATTTATAATTCCCAGGCGACAAGCAGTGTGACCGAGCATATCCGCCAGCTTGCCGAGCAGCATCATGTTCCCGTGGTCGGCATGAGCGAAACCATGCCTAAAAACGCGGCGTCATACCAGGCGTGGCAGCTCGACCAAGCAAAAGCGCTATTAAAAGCACTCGAAAGCAACTAGAATAATAGTATGTCTTCCGAATCTCTTATCGACATCCAGCGAAGTACGTTGCGGCTTGACGGCCGGACGCTCTGGAAAGACTTAGACCTTGCCGTAAAGCCGGGTGAGTTCATCGCTATTTTGGGACCGAACGGCGCAGGCAAGACGACACTGCTCAGGGTGCTGCTCGGTTTGCAGCAGCCCGCAAAAGGCACCATGAAAATCCTGGGCGAACAGCCCCGCCGCGGCGGTGGGGGAGTCGGTTATATTCCGCAGCAAAAAACCTTCGACCGCGATGCGCCTATCCGTGGGCGCGACCTGGTGGCGCTTGGTCATAACGGTCATAAACTCGGGTTTAGGTTTGGTAGTAAAAAAGCCGGCCGCTTGGTAGACGAAGCGATTCGTGAAGCCGGCGCGTCCGACTATGCCGACCAGCCGATCGGGCTGCTTTCGGGCGGGGAGCAGCAGCGGCTGCGTATCGCGCAGAGTCTGCTCAGCAAGCCGAAGCTACTTTTTTGCGACGAGCCGCTTTCGTCCCTCGACCTAAAAAGTCAGCAGTCTGTCAGCCAGCTGATCGACGACTACCGCAAAAAAACAGGCGCTGCCGTGCTGTTCGTGACGCATGATATCAACCCCGTGCTCGACATGGTCGACCGCGTGCTCTACCTGGCGAATGGCAAATGGGCTATCGGCACGCCCGACGAAGTCCTAACGACCGAGTCGCTCAGCAAGCTCTACGGTACGCCGGTAGATGTCGTCAAAGTCCGTGGGCGTATTTTGGTGGTAAACGCCGGCGAGGCGGTGCATCATCATGTGCACGCTGCGCACAAGGGGGGTGCCTAATGAACGATCTGATGTTTTATTTGTCGCAGGAATTCGCGCAGCATGCACTGCTTGCGGCGGTTATCGTTGCGGTGATTTGCGGCATCATCGGGCCGTTTGTGATTATGCGCGGCATGGCGTTTGCCGTGCACGGTACGAGCGAGCTGGCGTTTACAGGTGCCTCGGCGGGACTACTGGTTGGCAATCCGCTGGCGGGCGCACTGGTGGGCACGGTGCTGTTCGCATCGATTATCGGTGTGCTGGGTGTCAAGGAGCGTGAACGCGACTCGGCCATTGGCGTGATGTTAGCGTTTGGGCTGGGCGTGGGCGTGTTGCTACTTAGCTTGTACCACGGCTTTGCATCGCAGGCGACGAACATTCTTTTTGGCAATATATTTGGCGTTAGTGACGGGCAACTGCTGTTTTTGGTTGTCGTCGGGGCGATCGCGCTGGTCACGCTGGCTATTATGTACCGGCCGCTGCTCTTCGCCTCTGTCGACCCCGAAGTTGCCGAAGCCCGCGGCGTGTCAGTCAAGCTGGTTGGTATCGTCTTCTTGGTTGTCCTGGCATTTGCCGTGACCGAAGCCGCCCAAATCGTCGGGACGCTGCTTGTGCTGAGTCTGGCTATTACGCCTGCCGCGACAGCCTTGCGACTTTCGTCCCGCCCCATGAGCGTCATTGCGCTCTCTGTCGCATTCGCCCTCATTGCCAGCGTCGGCGGCCTGCTGATGAGCCTTGCGAGCGGCGACATCAAGCCGAGCGTGTTCATTACGTTTATCAGCTTCGGCATTTACCTGCTCGTTCGCCTCGTCACGCGTAAAAACTGACCCAGGCTACGATATATACTCTAACTATAAATAACCGGCAGTCCCTTTGTTTACTCCTATATATATCTGCTCGTAAACTCTATTGGCTTCTTCGTTGGTGATGCTTCGTTCAAGGTGGCGAAGTGTCACTCGTACGAGCACGTTCTTTTGGTTTGGTTGGCAGCCAAGCCGCTCGCGGGCGATTGGTGGCAGTGAATCGTATGAAGTTTCGTTTAGTATTTCTACCTCTTCGAGCATATCTACCTTATTTCTCAGTGCATCCCGAATATCCGAGCTGATGTCCTCTTCTACGTACCCGAGCGGTACGCTATATGACATGTCACGCTTTATGGCAGGTTGGTTGGAAACTTCGACGTAAGGTTCTAGATTAGTCATTTGCTCTGCAATCTTCGGGTTGTTCGAGCGAAGATAGCGAACGTCGGGGATGTCCTTAAGGGTCATTACTAACCTGTCTAACCCCATACCTAGTGCCCAGCCGGAATGCTTTTTGGGATCTAAGCCTGCATTTTGCAAAATCGCTTCTTTGATGAGCCCGCATTCGAGTATTTCAATATCGCGGTCGCCGTTTACGGCATTTACCTCGATGCCCTGGTTGGTATACGGATGGGGCGAATTTTCTATTCGTAACTTCCAACCGGGTGCGGCAGTCGCGGCTACACCTTGGACGACAGTTAGCAGGTCGTCTTTGACGATTGACTGTCGGGCGGTATTCTTTACGATTCGCCACATCTCAAGCATGTGAACTTCGCTTACGTGCTTCTTATCCGAAACATCCCGGCGGTAGGCCAGACCTGGCAGAAGAATAACAACATCCTCCCAATCATCGGTGGTCGCCAAAGCGCGCAGAATACCCGGCAGGTGCGCGCTAGTGTGCGTCCGAAGGATGTGCGTTTTATCAACGTAATGAGTGTACGTCGATGAGCGGCTAATATTGTCTTTTGCGATTAATAGATTATCGTAGTTGTCCTTGACGGTAACGATTGGGTGTTTACGGTGAACTTGCACGTCACTGTGCGGATGAGTC
>DASTSD010000004.1:0-15273 GCA_035760845.1 Saccharimonadales bacterium (SeqCode)
TAATGTGTTAATGTTATTCAGCTGTCCTCGTGACGGCACAGATCGTTAGATTGCACTCGACTAGGTGCTTGAACGCACCGGAAGGTAGGAGTCTTGAAGGCTGCCGTTTTGCGCGCGCCCATCGTCGGCAAGGTCGTGGAGATGGTTTTCCCCACGAACTCGCAGGTGCAGCGTGCTGCCGAACTCATCCACCAGGCCCGCATCCCGTCCATCCTGGACGTGTTGCTGACCACCGAAGGCGGGGAGTACGTGCTGCACGTGATGCTCGAAGAGACGAAGGACGCCGGCCTGGTGTACGACATCATCGGCCGCATCTACGTGGCGCTCAGCAGTGACGAGTCCGTCGGCCTGGTGCCGCGCCTCGCCAACATCAACATCTGACCCAGCCCGCATCCGCCCCGTGACGGGGAGTGTATGAGCCCAAAGCTCCGCTCCCCGCCACCTGGCGGAGCGGGCTCATATACTTTTTGACCTCTTGTAAGTAACGATCTCATCTGTTACAATAGGTGAGATTGATTAATAACCTAAAGGAAATCATAATGAAAGCAGTCGTTAAGATCGGTGGCAAACAATTCGTCGTCGCCGAAAAAGAGACCCTACTGGTGGACCTCCTCCAGGAAGGCACAAAAGAGCTCGCGCTTGATGCACTGTTGGTAATTGACGGCGACAAAGCCACCGTCGGCACACCAACGGTAAAAGGTGTGAAAGTTACCGCTAAGGTGGTTGAAGACCTCGTAAAGGGCGAAAAAGTCCGCGCTATCCGCTACAAGGCGAAAAAACGTGTTCACAAAGAAATGGGACACCGCCAAAAGTACTCAAAGATCGAAATCGTTTCTATCAAGTAACATAATTTCTCTCGGTTGGGTGCCAAGGCAAACTACAGCAACTAACTAGAGAAAATTATGAAAACCAACGTTTCGAAAAAGCGCTCTGCGTCGCTCCGCGCTTATGTAAAATTCATTGCAACGTTCAAAGGCCGCTTTTTTGCGGTTTTTGGACTTTTTACAGTATCTGCCATCATGCTGGCGACGCTGCCGATCTTTATTGGTGAATTCGTTGCGGCTATCAGCGCTCACTCGCTTGATCAAAGCAAGATTTACTGGCTGGTCGGCGTGCTGATTTTTATTAGCGTAGGGCACGACTTGGTGTGGCGCACTGCCGAACTGCTGTACCGCCGGTGGATCAACGGCAAAGGCTACGAGTTTGAAAACGTCGTTTTCCAAGCAGTAATGAGCCGGCCGTATCCGTATTTTATCGATAAGTTCACCGGTAAGATCAGCAGCCATGTGGCAACGATCAGCCGTGAGTTCCGCGAGTTCGTGAACGAGACGTGTTACGCGTACGCCGACCTGCTGGTCAAGCTGCCGATCATCGCGGCTATCATGTTCAGCGTAAATACGCTAACAGGGGTGGTCTTCGTCGTATCGATCGCCATCATGTTCTTAGCCGGCCGCAAACTGATTGGCAGGACAGTATCGACCGAGCGTGACCAAACCAACATTGCCGCCAACCTCGACGGCTATACTATCGACGTCATCAGTAACTTCGTGAGCGTCAAGGCGTTTCGCCGTGAGCGCGCCGAATTCGGTGCCATCACCAAAAAACGAAAAGAGGTGATAAAGGCGGCCAACCGGGCGTTCTTTTGGAGTATCGTATTTTGGGGCTCGATGAGCGTCATGGTGCGCTGGGTAATTTGGCCGGTGACGATCCTGCTGAACGTGTACCTGTTTTTGCAGGGCCAGCTGAGCGTGGCACAGATGACGACGTTTATCTCGACGCTGCTGATTTTCTCGGACTACATTTGGATGGTAATCTGGAACATCTCGCAGTTCAACATCAAGTTGGGCCGTATCGAAGAGGCATATACGTACTTGTTTGGCGAGCGCAACGTCGTGGCCGACCATCTGGCAGGCGAGCATCACCTGAAGCAAGCGGCTGCGCCGGATTTTGGGCGTGAGCTGAGTTTCAAGGCGTTGGATTTTGCCTACCCGGACAAAAGCGACCGCAAGGTGCTCGATAGTATCGACCTGACGATCAAAAAGAACGAGAAGGTGGGTATCGTGGGAACGAGCGGGAGCGGCAAGACGACGCTTATCAAGCTGCTGCTCGGCTATTACGAGCTGCCGCGCCGCATGGTGGAACTCGACGGTAAGTCGATAGACAACCGCCGGCTGGTCGACCTGATCGCATACGTACCGCAGGATACGCCGTTATTCCACCGGACGATCCGCGAGAACATTGCCTATGGTGCCGATACCGAGGTGACGCAGGAAGATATCGAACAGGCCGCAAGGCGCGCCCACGCGCACGAGTTCATCACCCAAACACCCGAAGGCTACGACGCCCTGGTGGGCGAGCGCGGTATCAAGCTCTCGATGGGGCAGCGCCAGCGCGTGGCGATTGCCCGGGCGTTCCTGGACGACAAGCCGCTGTTGATCCTCGACGAGGCGACGAGTGCGCTGGACAGCGAGTCGGAGGTGCTCGTGCAAGAGGCGCTCGAGAACCTTTGGGCTGAGCGCACGGTAATCGCTATTGCGCACCGGCTTTCGACGCTCCGCCACATGGACCGAATCGTCGTCATGGACAAGGGGCGTATCATCGAGCAGGGAACGCACCAGCAGCTCCTTAAAAAACGAGGGCGCTACTACCACCTATGGCAACACCAAAGCGGTGGCGTCATACAAGAAGATGACCCGTCCTAGTGGCGGGTCATTTTGGTAAAATGGTAGCGGTTTTAGGGGCGCTCATGCTACAATAAGGTGAAAGAAAAGGGAAGAATAAACAGTGGCGACAGTCATTTCGGTTACCAATCAGAAGGGTGGCGTTGGCAAGACGACCAGCGCCGTAAATATTGCCTACTATCTGGCAAAGCAGGGTAAAAAGACGCTGCTGATTGACTTTGACCCGCAGGGCAACGCCACGAGCGGACTTGGGGTCGACAAACAGGCGCTTGAGGCCACGATGAGCGACGTTATCCTCGAGTCGAAGCAGCTGATCGACGTTATTTTGCCGACCGAACACGACAACCTGTTTGTCGCGCCGGCCACGCCGCACCTCGCCAACACCGAGGTCGAGCTGGCACAGGCCAACCGCCGCTTTACCCGGCTGAAAAACGCTATCGGCACGCTGCCGCCACATTATGACTTTATTTTGATCGACAGCCCGCCGTCGCTGAGCCTTTTGACGGTGAACGGGCTTATTGCCGCGCAGTACGTACTGCTGCCAGTTCAGGCTGAGTTTTACGCGCTTGAGGGTCTGGGGCAGCTGCTTGAAACCATGAAGCTGGTGCGTAAAAGCATGAACCCGACGCTCGACCTCGTGGGCGTGCTGCCGACGATGGTCGACGGCCGCACGACGCTCTCGGGCCAGGTGCACGAAGAAATCAAAAAGCACTTTCCGGGCAAGGTGTTCAAAACGACCATCCCGCGCAACATCCGCTTGGCCGAGGCGCCAAGCCACGGTTTGCCGGTAGGTGCGTACGACCGCTTTTCTAAGGGCGCACGGGCGTACAAAGCTGTCACGAAAGAATTATTACAGAGAACAAGTTAGGTACTGGAGGGTAAATGGCTGCGAAAAAAGGACTGGGGCGCGGATTTGACTCGTTGATTCCAACGGAGCTTCTTGACGAATCGTTCGACCCGACGGCCGCGCAAGACGACAAGGTGAGCGAACTCCGCCGCATCAAGCTGAGCGAAGTTTTCGCGGACCCTGACCAGCCGCGCCGCGCCTTCGACGAAGTCGCGCTTGATGAACTCGCCGCCTCGATTGCCGAGCACGGTATTTTGCAGCCGATCGTCGTTACGCCGCAAAAGGGCGGCTACCAGATCGTTGCTGGCGAACGCCGTTATCGTGCCGCCAAAAAGGCTGGCCTCGACAAAATCCCCGCGCTTGTCCGCACCCTGACCGACCAGCACAAGCTGGAGCTCTCGCTGATCGAAAACCTCCAGCGCCGCGACCTCAACCCGCTCGAAACCGCTACGGCGTACCTTAAGCTGCGTGACCAGTTTAATCTGACGCTCGACGAAATCGGCCAGCGCGTCGGGGGTAAGTCCGTCAGTACCATTAGTAACACGCTGCGCCTTTTGCGCCTGCCGGAATCCGTCCGTGAAGCGCTGCTTGACGGCCGCTTGCGCGAGGGCCAGGCCCGACCGCTCGTTAACCTGGACGAGAAGGTGATTAACGAGGTCCTTCCGCGTATACTGGCGGAAGAATGGAGCGCGCGCAAAATCGAACAATTCATCGTACAGCTCAAACAAGCTGCCAAATCACCGATCGAGAATGAACGCAAAAAAGTCGCCGCGACGCCGTACCAGCACGAGACCGAAAAGCTGGTCAAGCGCTTTTCGACGGATGTCAGCGTCAAGACGAACGCCAAAGGCGCCGGTCAAATCGTCATCCGCTTCAAGAGCGACGACGATTTCCAGCGCATTCAAAAGCTGCTTGGCGATAACTAGTAAAGTCGGATTTTAGTCAGCGGGTAAATCCGCATGCCAACCGGACCAACGACGTCATAGAGGGGGATTAGCCCTAGGCCGCTGCGCGAGTCGTACGAAAAGTCGCCAACGCGGTGGTCACCGGCGACGAACAACGTATTTTCGGTCACGGTGGTGTCGACATTGCCGCTTGTTGGCGAGCCGGGTTTACTGCCAGGATCGTTTGCCTGGGCTTTGTCTGGCTGGAATCCTTCGGGGTGAACAGCATTATAAACGGTCAGCACGCCGTCTTTTACGACGACACGCTCGCCGGCAAACGCAATCACGCGCTTGACGATGAACTCATCACCCTGGCCAGGGTTATATTGCGGGTTTCGAAACACGATGATCTGTCCACGTTTTGGCAGGTACTGCTTGTTTTGTAGTTGCGCCCACGTGACGGGCAGGCGGTTGACGATCAGGCGATCGCCGGTGTAAAGCGTTGTTTCCATGCTTGGGCCAAGTACGTTGAAGCTACGAAAAACAAAAGTATTAATAAGCAGCGTTCCGACAAGTACGCAGACAATGAACAACAGAATGCCCATAACGTCTTTAAAGACGGGATGACGCTTGAGATATGATGCTTCCATTAGTCTCACTATACACGCTTTTGGCGCCTCTTAAAAGCAAACTAGTTATGATTTTCAAGTTCAAAAAAACGGCCTCATCATATATAGTAAGTGGAGTACTTATGGCACAGAATAGACATTCACTCGACGGATTCGTTCCGCGTCGGCCGGGCAGTGCAGACCGCCCAAACCGTCGTATCGGCGAACACTCAGACGAAATCCCTTCGCGCTTCACGAAGGTTGATGCCCAGACCCCAAAGCCCGGCGTCATTAACCGTGGCGAGTTAGGTATTGCCCGGCGCGATATCGACAGTTCGCTCAAAGGCATAGATGTCGACGAGCCGCAAAAAGGCAAAGGTAGCAAGAAAGGCCGCAAAAAAGCGCCACTCAGCAAGAAAAAGCGGATCATCAAGTGGTCGGCAATCGCGCTCGGTGCGATTATTCTGGCGCTTGCCGGATTCATGCTGTACAAGATCATTACTACCGGCAGTAATATTTTTAAGGGCGGTATCCTTGACATTATTCAGAGCCAGCCGCTTAAAGAAGACGCCAATGGCCGCAGCAATATCCTTATCCTCGGTACGTCCGAGGACGACCCGGGGCATGGTGGTGCTTACCTGACCGACTCCATGATGGTCATGAGTATCGACCAGCACAAGAAGATTGTTGATATGTTCAGTATCCCGCGCGACCTGTACGTCGAATACGGCCGGGCATGTAACAGCGGCTATCAGGGAAAAATCAACGAGTACTTTAACTGTGTTAACCCTGACTGGAAGAGCAAGAGCGCGGAAGACGAGCGCCTCACGCAGACGCGCAAGTTCGTCGGCGAAATCTTTGGCCTCGATATTCAGTACGGCGTGCATGTCAACAACACGGTCATCAAACAGGCGGTCGACGCTGTCGGTGGTGTCGATATCGATATCCAGGGTGACGGACCGGTGCCATATGGCGTAGAGCCGGGCAGCATTTTGGACCGTAACTTTGACTGGCGCTGTAATTACGAGTGTTTCCTCGTAAAGTATAGTCCTGGAGTTCACCATATCGACGGCCTTCACGCGCTGTTTTTGGCACAGGCACGCGGTGATTCGGCACCTACCTACGGTCTGGCCCGCTCCAACTTTGACCGCGAAATCAACCAGCAAAAGATCATCGTCGCGCTTAAGGAAAAGGCGGCAAGCTCGGGTACGTTCACGAACCCAGTCAAGGTAACAGGCCTGCTCGACGCACTGGGTGACAATCTGCGTACGAATTTCGAGACCAAAGAAATCCGCACGCTCATGAAGCTCGGAAGTGATATCGACTCCAAGAACATCAACCGCCTCAACCTGAGCGACGGCGACAAAGCGGTGGTTGAAGCCGGGCAAGAGGGCGGTGCGAGCGTGGTCGTGCCGACGGCGGGCACCTTTAACTACACTGAAATCCGCGCCTTTATCCAGAAAGCCCTAAGCAGCAACGACGTGACCCGTGAAGGGGCGAATGTTGCCGTATTGAACGGTTCGGGCAAGTCGGGCGTCGCCCAGGCACAGGCCGACAAGCTGACGGCCGCCGGCTTTACGGTATCGACAGTCGACACCGCGCCGGATGGCACGTACGCCGACGTCGAGGTGTACCAAATTGGCAAGGGTATGGCCAAGACCAAAGCCAAGCTTGAGTCTATGTTCAAGATAAAAGTGAAAGCTGCGACTCCTCCGGTAACAGTGGCCGACGGAACGAATTTCGTCATTATCTTTGGCAAAGATCCGTCCAGCTCCAACTAGATGATGTATAATAGACCTTAAGTATGGAGCTGTTACGATTACCGAATAAGCGCTCACTTTTTAGTGAGATCATCTACATCGCACTCAACATCGCACTGGCCGTTGCCGTCCTTGGCGTCGTGCTAGCCGTTGAGTCGCCGTACGCAGCGTTTTTGCTGATTCTCCTTAGTAAATGGCGCGTATTAGCCGTACGTCCGCGCTACTGGTTCGTTAACCTGCAGTCTAACCTTGTCGACCTGATTGTCGGCCTGAGCGTCGTGGTTCTGCTGTATGCAGCGAGCGGCGCGTTTGCCATGCAGATATTACTGACAATCGCGTATATCGGCTGGCTGCTGTTTATCAAGCCGCGCTCCAAGCGGTCGTTCATTGCCGTGCAGGCCGGTGCCGCAACATTCCTAGGCATTACGGCGCTAATGACGGTCTCGTACGGCTGGCCTGCGTCGCTGGTAGTTATCCTGATGTGGGTAATTGGCTACAGTGCTGCGCGCCACGTGCTTGGCAGCTACGACGAAGCGCACATCTCGTTTTATAGCCTTGTATGGGCACTGTTATTCGCTGAAATCGGCTGGCTGATGTACCACTGGACATTCGCGTACTCACTGCCAGGTACGGGGAGTATTCAGTTGTCTCAAGGTGCGCTGATTGCTCTTGCCGTGAGCTTTATCGCCGAGCGGGCATATGCCAGCTATGAAAAGCACGGCTCGGTCCACTCGAATGACATGATTTTACCATCGCTCCTTTCGGTGAGCGTCGTCCTCGTATTGTTGCTGTTTTTCAATACGGTTAATGTCGGCGCTGTTTAAGCCCGGCTTCAGTTTCAAAAGGTAGGGTGGAAAAGATGAAAGAGAACGAGACAAAAGCCAAACCAGAGGTAAAAGAAGCCAAACCAGCCGAGACGCAGCCGGTGGAGGCTGTTGCGGTTACTCATCGCAGGATACCGCGCAAAACGCTTATCGGCATGATTATCGCGGCCGTGGTGATTTGCTTTGCTGCCGGCCTTGCCGGCGCCAAGCTTTACAACATGGTAGTGACCGATCCGAGCATTACCGGGCATCAAAACGTAGCGAACGATGGCAACAAGCCGGTCACGCAGGAGGAGACGGAAATCGCCAGTGTCGTCGAGAAAGTCTCGCCGAGCGTGGTTTCTATCGTGACGACCTCGCGGACGATCTCGCCATATTATGGCACCCGGGAAGAGGATAGTGCAGGAACGGGTATCATTATCAGCAAGGACGGCTACGTGCTAACGAACAAGCACGTGATTGACGGCGCCTCGACGGTGCAGGTGGTAACCTCGGACGGCACGACCTACGAAAACGTCAAGGTACTTGGTAGCGACCCGTTGAATGATGTCGCGTTCCTTAAGATTCCGGACGTCAGCAATCTTAGGGCAGCGGAGCTGGGTGACTCGTCGTCGATTCGTGTCGGGCAAAAAGTAGTGGCGATTGGTAACTCGCTAGGGCAATACCAAAACACGGTCACGAGTGGCATTATCTCGGGTACGGGCCGGCCTATTTCGGCGCAGTCGGGCGACAATGTCGAAAACCTGACCGACCTTATTCAAACGGACGCGGCGATCAACCCGGGCAACTCCGGCGGTCCGCTACTTAATCTTGCGGGCCAGGTGATTGGCATTAACACGGCGATTATTCAGGATGCACAGGGAATCGGCTTTTCTATCCCGATCAACGCCACCAAGGGTGCCCTTAAGGGCGTGCTGGCGGGCAAAGGCGTTCACCGTGCGTACCTAGGTGTTAACTACATCTCTATCACGGCCGAAGTCGCCAAGCATTACGACCTGTCGGTCAAAAAGGGTGCGTACGTGTTTAACGGCAACGACAAAGACGCTGTTGTTAGCGGCAGCCCTGCCGACAAAGCCGGCCTAAAAAACAAAGACATCATCACGAAAGTCGGTGGCATCGAAGTAGGGACCAAGGGCGACGTATCCAGCCTGGTGGCCGAATACGCGCCTGGTGATACGATCCAGCTATCGGTCCTGCGAGACGGCAAAACGATGACGATGAACGTCACGCTGTCTGACTACAAGGCAAGCTAGAGTTTTTCGAGCACGACGATAAAATCACGGTTTTCGCGCAGCAGGAAGCCGTGATTTTTTGCGCGGGCGATGATGGCTTTATGCTGCCGTGGGTCGGCTTCGAGGAAGAGTAGCGTCCCGGCCGCGGTGCGGCTTGCGGCCTCTTCGATGAGCTCATTGATAAGATAGAGGCCATGGTCGCTCGCAAACAGCGCCTCGCTTGGTTCGTGATTAGTCTCGGGCGAACGCTCCCAATCCGGGTCGACATACGGCAGGTTGGCCAGGACGACATCCGGCTCGAAAGGGTAGTCGCCAAGCAGGTTGCTGCGAAGCAAAGTGACGTCGGCTTTTAGCAGGCGGGCGTTCTTTTCGGCGACTTTGAGCGCGTGGTTGCTGGTATCGAGCAAAGTGACGTCAAGTTCGGGAAATTCCAACTTGGCGGTAATGCCGAGGCAGCCGCTGCCCGTGCCGACGTCGACCAAACGTTTTGGTGCTTCGCGTAGCAGCGACGGGCCAGTCGGCAAAAGTTCCTTAAGGAGCGTGATGATCATTTCCGACTCGGGGCGGGGAATAAGGGTCGATGGTGTTACCTTGAACAGCCGGCCGTAAAATTCCTTGTGGCCGATAATGTAGGCGATAGGCGTGCGGTCGAGGCGCAGCGCCACGCGGGCGTCGGCGATATCGAGTTCGCGGCGATCAAGCTCTTCTTCGCCGTGGGCGTGCAGGTAGGTACGCTGCTTTTTAAGCGTGTGGGCAAGGATGATTTCGGCATCCAGCCGCGCCGAGGCAATACCGGCCGCTTTTAGCGAGGCGGCGGTTTGTTGGATCCACTGGCTGATGGTCATGCTATTTCTCCCGTTGGCGAACGACTTCGTAGGCGATGGCGACGGTGGCCGCGCTAACGTTCAGCGAGTCGGCAATACCAGCCATCGGCAGGCGTACCGGCAGGTCGCAGTTTTTGAGCCACATGTCGGTCAGGCCGAATTGTTCGCTGCCCATGACGATCGCGACCGGTTGGGTGAGGTCGACGTCGGTGTAGAGCTCTTTGGCGGCAGGCGTTGCGGCGAGTGACTTGATGCCGCTTGCGCGTAGGAATTCGATGGTGCTCTTGCTGTCCGTGATGACGGTCGGGGTGGTAAACATAACGCCGGTCGAGGCGCGCACGACGTTCGGGTTGAACAGGTCGGTCACAGCGTCGCACACGATGACCGCCTCGGCGCCGGTGGCGTCGGCTGAACGTAAGATCGTACCCAGATTACCTGGCTTTTCGATAGCCTCAACGACGATGACGAACGGGTTATCCGAAAGCTTGAGGTCGCTGAGCCTGGTGTGCCACTGCTTGCCGATACCCAGGAGACCTTCGGGACGCTCACGGTAGGCGATTTTTACGAAGGCTTCTTTGCCGATTCGAATCAGCTCGGCGCCGGCTTTTTTGGCGTCGTCCAAAACTTTTTGCTCGTTCTCGCCGAGGAACCACTCGGGGCAGTAGTAGATTTCAGTAAAGGCGAATCCGGCCGCCAGCGCGCGGGTGATAGGGCGGTAGCCTTCGACCAAAAAGATGCCTTGCTTGTCGCGCTCAGAGCGCTTTTTGAGCTTGGCAAGGGCTTTTACCCGAGGGTTGTGGATGCTGGTGATTGCTTCTTGGTCCATGCTAATTTCCTTGGCTTTTTTGCTCGGCTTCGTGGGCCTGCAGGCTGCGTTCGGCTTTTTGGAGCTCCAGTACGACGTCGTCAAAGTTGCCGTCGAGCATCTTTGGCATGTTGGAGCGGCTGTAGCCGATGCGGTGGTCGGTAATGCGGTCCTGCGGGAAGTTATACGTACGGATTTTCTCGCTGCGGTCACCCGAGCCGATCAGGCTGCGGCGCTCGGCGGCAAGCTTGGACTGTTCGGCTTCGACTTTTTGCTGCAGCAGGCGGGAGCGAAGCACGCTCATGGCTTTTTCTTTGTTCTTGATCTGGGATTTTTCGTCTTGGTTGGTCACGACCATGCCGGAAGGGAGGTGGGTAATGCGCACGGCCGAGTCGGTCGTGTTGACGGACTGGCCGCCGTGGCCGCTGGCACGGAAAATATCAATACGGAGGTCGTTCGGATTGATCTCGATGTCGGTTTCTTCGGCCTCGGGCAACACGGCAACGGTAACGGTGCTGGTGTGAATGCGGCCTTGGCTTTCGGTAGCCGGCACCCGCTGTACACGGTGCACGCCCGACTCGAACTTAAGCTGGGCGTACGGCGAATCGCCGCTGACCTTGAAGACGACCTCTTTGTAGCCGCCCGTGTCGTTGGCACTCTCGCTCATGAGCTCGGTTTTAAGGCCGTGCATTTCGCAGTAGCGCAGGTACATGCGGTAAAGCTCGCTAGCAAACAGGCTGGCCTCATCGCCGCCCGCACCGGCGCGGATTTCGACGATGACGTTCTTTTCGTCGTTAGGGTCTTTTGGCGCCAGCATGGCAAAGAGTTCTTCTTCGAGCGATGCGAGTTTTTCCTCGGTCTCGGCAACTTCCATCTTGGCAAGTTCGGCCAGTTCGTCACCGCCGCCCATCAGCTGCTTGGCTTCGGCTAGTTGTGATTCGAGCGTCTTGCGAAGGGTTGCTTTTTCGAGTATAGCCTCGAGCTCACTGAAGCGCTTGTTCTTTTTGCTGAAATCTGGGTCGCTAAAAGCGCTAGGGGTCGCCAAAAAATCACCGAGCGCGGCTTTTTCGGCTTGTAGTTCGTCGATGTTGAGGCTGATCTTTGGCATAAGTACTCCTACGGCTATTATTGCATATAAAAAGAGACTGCCGAAGAAGCAGTCTCTTTTTCATGGGCGCTATTTTTCAGCTTTTTTGGCTTTTTGAGCGTTAAGCTTCTTGGCCTTGGAAGCGAGCTGCTCCTTGCGGGCCTCGGCTGCGGCAAAGCGTGCCTTGAAGCGGTCGACACGACCTTCGGTGTCGATGATCTTTTCTTCACCGGTAAAGAACGGGTGAGAAGCTGATGAGATGTGGACTTTTACGAGTGGGTATTCGTTGCCATCTTCCCATTTGATGGTTTCGGTGGTCTGCGCGGTGCTCTGTGTGAGGAACGCAAACCCAGCAACCTCGTCGCTAAATACGACAGGTCGGTAGTCGGTTGGGTGTATACTGCTTTTCATATCCGTACCATTTTACTGCATTTCTCTCGATAAGTCAAAGGATGCAACGGGCTAACCGAGCCTACGAAGATGACGAACGCCTAGTAGTACTAAGACAAACATCACGAGCGCCCCAACGAACGCCGCGATTGAGGCGTAAAATGCCATCATGCCGAATGTCCAGTAGGCGTAGCCCGTGCCAAGCAAGATACCGCGAAGGGTTTCGCCCTGGAACAGCGTTGCCTTTTGTTGTTGTAGCTTGGTGTCGTCGGGGTTTTTCATGGCCTCGGCGCTTATTTCAGAGTATGTTTTGCCATCGGCGATCTTTTTGAGGTGTCGTTTTATGAAACCGTCGGCATATGCTTTTGCGGTAGGCCCGTCGTTAACTTGTTTGCCGGCGTATTGCTGCAAGTCTGGGTATTCCTTTGGGTCGAGTGCCGGACTGCCTTTTTCAGGGAAGAATATTTTTTGTTCGGATAGTTGGGTACGTACTTGGTCGGTGGCAAAATAATATCCCCAATACGCGAGCGCACTTGCTGCGAGCAGGACGACGGTCGCCGCCGAGCCAAGCATGACGAATACCTTATCGATCGCTTTTCTTTCTATGTTTTTAGTGTTTTTAGCCATATCCCCCCTAT
Source organism: Saccharimonadales bacterium (SeqCode) (assembly GCA_035760845.1). Taxonomy (GTDB): domain Bacteria; phylum Patescibacteriota; class Saccharimonadia; order Saccharimonadales; family Saccharimonadaceae; genus CAMLKC01. The sequence goes on from DASTSD010000004.1 coordinate 12,581, forward strand.
ATCACTTATGCTTTTAGTGTATACCCATGGAGCGGCACTCGGCAATATGTGGTGTGCTATTTTTTGGCGGGATTGTTGGTGTCGCCTCGGTGCAAAAGGCCCAACGGCCCGTGGCGGCGCTCGTGCTCAAGGGCGATTTTTTCGTGCAGGCGCTTCATGGCATTGATGGTGCTGCGGTTTTGGGTGAGCGTCTTGAACTCGCGGTCGAGCTCGTCGAGGTCTTCGTCGCTAAGGTCCTCAAGACCGACGTACGAGTTACGCGCACCCTTGGTGGCCCGGATCAGTTCGTCCAACTTGATTTGCACGGCCTTGCCGTCGCGGTTTTGGGTGTTTTGAATAAGGAACACCATCAAGAAGGTGATGATGGTAGTGCTGGTATTAATCACCAGCTGCCAGGTGTCCGAGTAGTGGAACGCTGGGCCGGAGAACGCCCAAATACAGATAACAAGGACGGCACCAAGGAACACCGTAGCGCTGCCGGTCCAGACAGAGATGCGGGTTGCGATCGTACGAAAAATATTCTTCATGATGCTTACAAGTATAGGCCCAAACCCGCGGTTATGCTATAGGGCGTTGACCTCTGGTGGAAAGTACGATATAATAGCCAGGTAACAATTTTTAATGACACAATCCGCGTCAAACTCCTGAACCTTCAGGGACGCGGGTGAGGAACAAGGAGTTCAAATCATGGCAGTTGATGTCGATATTAAAGCTCTGCTCGAAGCTGGTGTTCACTTTGGACACAAAACGAGCCGCTGGCACCCTAAAATGGCCCAGTACATTCACTCTAAGCGCCAGGACAGCCACATCATCGACCTGACCAAGACGGTAGAAGGCCTCGACAAGGCGCTTCCATTCCTGACCAAGGTTGCAGGCGGCAAGCAGGTACTGTTTGTTGGCACTAAAAAGCAGGCCAAGGACATCGTAAAGGCAGCCGCTGAAAAGGCCGGCCAGCCATACGTTACCGAGCGCTGGATCGGCGGTATGCTGACCAACGTCAACACTATCAGCGCCCAAATCAAGAAGCTCAAGGACCTCGAGCGCCGCATGGCCTCAGGCGACCTCGAAAAGCGCTACAACAAGCTTGAAGTACAGCGTTTCCAGGAAGAAATCGACGAGCTCAACACCAAGTACGGTGGCATCAAGAACCTTAACGGCAAGCCCGGCGCAATCGTCGTCGTCGACGTTATCACCGACGCGAACGCTATCAAGGAAGCCAAGACCCTTGGTGTCCCAGTTGTCGGTGTCGTCGATACCAACGCCGACCCAACCCCAGTCGACTACGTCGTTCCAGGTAACGACGACGCCATCAAGGGCATCCAGCTGCTGCTCGACTACTTTGCAGCTGCCGTTGCCGAGGGCGCAGGCTCAGCTAAAAAAGAAGAAAAATAATAAACCCGTCTTATAACCGAAGGAGAAATATGGCTGTTTCAATCGAAGACATCAAAAAACTGAAAGAACTGACCGGTGTCGGCCTGACTGACGCCAAGGTTGCCTTGGTTGAGGCTGACGGCGACTTTGACAAAGCCCTCGAAGCCATGCGCAAAAAGGGCCTGACCCGCGCGGAGAAAAAAGGTGACCGCGAAGCCCGCGAAGGCATCATCGACAGCTACGTCCACGGCGGCCGTATCGGCGTTATCGTCGAGGTAAACTGTGAGACCGATTTTGTCGCCCGCCTGGACGACTTCAAGAAAGTCGCTCACGAAATCGCCATGCAGATCGCTGCCATGAGCCCGAAGTACGTTACTGAAGCTGATATTCCAGCCGAGGAAATCGAACGCTTCAAGGCTGAAGCTATGGAGCGCGTTAAGAACGAAGGCAAGCCGGCTGAAATGGCTGAAAAGATCGTCGAAGGACAGATCAAGAAGCACTTTGCCGAGCAAGTCCTCATGACCCAGGCATTCATTCTTGACGACAAGAAGACCGTCGCCGACTACATCAAGGAAAACATCGCGAAACTTGGTGAGAACGTTGTCGTTCGCCAGTTCCGCCGCATCGAACTTGGCGTTAACGAATAGTATTCGTTTTTAAGCCCAAAAGCCCCGCCATTAACGCGGGGTTTTTGTTTTGCGGTTGACGCACCACAGGGCGGACACTATACTGTGGGCACACGTAAAAAATCTCACAAGAAAGCAGACACACATGACTCCCGAGACGCAGGTAGCGACCGACGCTACATTCGTTCAATTACCATTCGAATACGAAACCAAAAGGCGGAAGGGAATCGGCCTTGTTGCGCCGTTCGATTTTGCGCTGGACGACGAATGCTGGCGCTGGCTGCCGGCGGACACCTCGCTATACGTTACCCGGACAGCCCGTCTTGAAGACACGGCCGTGACGGCGGAACTGGCCGAAGCGGTCGGCGACACCAAAGCGGTCATGCCATGCGTGGCGTCGCTGATCTCGAGCGAGCCATCGAGCGTCGCGTACGCCTGCACGTCGGGCAGCTTTGTCGGCGGCATCGCGGGTGAAACGTTGCTTCGAAAAGCCATGGTGCAAGCCGGCGCCAAAGAGGCAGTAACGACGTCTGGTGCGTTGCTCGAGGCGCTCAACCATCTTGGCCTTAAAAAAATCGCCATCGCTACGCCATATAACGAGGAGCTGACGCGGCTGCTGGCGGACTTTCTCAAATCCGCCGGTATCGAGGTGGTGAAGGCGGGGTATCTCAACAGCGAGCAGGACATCATGCATAT
>DASTSD010000005.1:0-4822 GCA_035760845.1 Saccharimonadales bacterium (SeqCode)
CGCAAAGAAGAATTCGAAACCAAGTTCATCAAGCGTATGACCGAGCAGACGCTCGATATCAGCACGACCGAAGGTAAAAAGGATTTCATCCGCAACCTGATCGCCTACAATATCATTCTTGAGGGCATCTGGTTTTACAGCGGCTTCATGGTGGCGCTCAGCTTCCGCCAGCGCAACCTGCTGCGTAACTTCGGCAGTTTGATCGACTGGGTCGTCCGCGACGAAAGCCTGCACCTTAAGTTCGGCATCAACTTGATTCTCCCCGTGCTCGAAGAAAACGAAGACCTCCAGACCGAGGAATTCGCGGCCGAAATCAAGCAAATGATCCTTGACGGTGTCGAGATGGAAGAGCAGTACAACAAGGACTTGCTGCCAAACGGCATCCTTGGCCTGAACGCCGACTATATCAACCAGTACGTGAAGTACCTGGCCGACCGCCGATTGGAAGAGCTTGGTTTTGACGCGCACTACAAGGTGTCTAACCCGGCCAAATGGATGGCGGCTGCCAACGACACGCTGGAGCTGGTGAACTTCTTCGAGAGCACCAACACCAGCTACGAAGTCAACGCCGGCGGTTCTAGTGCAAAAGGTGGCCAAAGCCCAAGTGCCGACCGCGACGAGAACGACCCGAACAACAGTATTCTCAACCAATAACGGGCAGTAAAAGACAAAAGGGTGCGAACAAAAAAGTGTCGCACCCGTTTTGTCTCCGGGAGGCCTATGAAAACGGAAATTGAAGTCAAATTTGCTCACATCGACATCGAGGCGATCCGCGCCGCGCTTGAAAAAGCGGGCGCTACGTGCGAACAGCCGATGCGCCTGATGAAGCGCGCGCTGATCGAAGAACCGCACCACGAAGCCGAGCACGCGTTCATTCGTATTCGCGACGAGGGCGACAAAGTAACGCTGACGTTCAAGCGGTGTGACGACCCTTCGGCCAGTACGATCGACAGCGTGAAGGAGCTTGAGGTCGAAGTGAGTGATTTTGACAAGACGGTCGCGATTTTTTCGGAGGCCGGCTGGCAGTACAAAACATTCCAGGAAAGCAGGCGTGAGACGTGGCGCCTGGACGACACCGAAGTCGTGATCGACGAGTGGCCATGGCTGAACCCATATATCGAGATCGAGGGCGAAAGCGAGGTCGATGTGCGCGCCGCCGCCGAAAAGCTGGGCCTTAGCTGGAACGAAGCGATCTTCGGTCATATCGACGCGCTTTACGAGATGCAGTACGAATTCCAGGGTGGCGTCCGCGGCGTGATCGACCTGCCTGAAGTTCGTTTTGACGATCCGCTGCCAAGCGTATTCAAGCCGAGGGGGACCGTAGCATGAACGCCGTAGATGCACTGCTGGGCGACACCGGTGCCTTTATTCGTGCTATTAGCGACGGCGTTGAGCGCTGCGGTATTTCGCGTAGCGAACTCGCCGCCATGGATCATGCTTGCTACCGCGTGGAGACAAGCGAGCGCTACCGTGAAATGCTTGAGCGCCTGAAAGGTTTCGGTACGCTGCTTGGCGAAAACGAGGTTAACGGCCGGATGATCGCGACGTTCGAACTCGACGAGTACCTGCATGAAGACGGCTGGACGGTGCCGTATGTCGAGCTGCCCGCGCCAAAAGCAGGCTCGGCTTACGCGGAGGGCCTGGAGCACGCCGAACTCGTCGTTATCGGCAGCTTGGATCGTTTCATGGCCAGGCACAAGGACCTGCCTTTTTCGGGCGGTGGCCTGAGTAAAACCATCAACCCCGAAGCCGGCCTCAAAGCCGAGGGCATTTCGGTAAAGTTCCACGAGCAGCAGCTCGGCGCGGTCGTCCGGATAGAAAAACGGCTGGAGGGCAGGGCATGAGCGCGCTAAAAAGCCTGAGCGAAGTCCACCGCTCCATTACGCTGCCGCCGAGCAATGCATCGTTTATCCGTAAGCTACTGGCATTTACCGGTCCCGGCTACATGGTCGCGGTCGGCTACATGGACCCGGGTAACTGGGCGACCGACCTGGCCGGCGGTTCGGCTTTTGGCTATACGCTGCTGTTCGTGATTTTGCTGTCGAGCATTTTCGCGATGTTCTTGCAGCACCTGACGGTCAAGCTGGGTATCGTGACCGGTAAAGATTTGGCGCAGATCTGCCGCCAGGTGTTTCCAAAGTGGGTGAATGTCGGCTTGTGGCTGATTGCCGAGCTGATGATTATTGCCTGCGACCTTGCCGAGGTGATCGGAACGGCGATCGCACTGGAACTGTTGTTTGGCATTCCGCTGGCAATCGGCGTGGTTATTACCGCGCTCGACGTGTTGCTGCTACTGTTCCTGCAGAAAAAGGGTTTCCGCTGGCTGGAGGCGCTCGTCATCGCGCTCATTGCAATCGTGGTGGTGTGTTTCGGGCTCGAGCTGTTCTTTTCGCAGCCAGAAATCGCGCCGCTTCTCGCTGGGTTCATACCGGCCAGGGAACTGTTTACCAACCAGGAAATGCTGTTCATTGCCGTCGGTATTTTGGGCGCGACCGTGATGCCGCACAACCTATACTTGCACTCGGCGGTGGTGCAGACCCGGGCGCATGAGGTGTCTAAAAAAGGCAAAAAAGAGGCTATCAAGTTTGCCACTATCGATTCGTCGGTGGCGCTCACCATCGCGCTGTTCGTGAATGCCTCGATCCTTATTTTGGCGGCGGCCACGTTCTTGACGACGGGCCACAACGAAGTCGCCGAGATCGACCAGGCCTACCAGTTGCTGGCGCCGCTCCTCGGCGTGGGCATCGCGAGCGTGCTGTTTGCCGTCGCGCTGCTCGCCTCGGGGCAAAACTCGACCATCACTGCCACGCTCGCCGGGCAGATTATCCTTGAAGGTTTCATGAACATAAAAATCAAGCCGTGGCTGCGGCGTCTCTTGACCCGTTCGCTGGCGATTATTCCAGCGGTGATTATAGCGGTGATGTTCCAGGGCTCCGGCTTGTCGCGGCTGCTGATTTTTAGCCAGATCGTCCTCAGCCTCCAACTGCCGTTTGCTATCTTGCCGCTGGTGTACCTGACAAGCAGCAAAAAACACATGGGTGATTTTGCCAATAAATTGTGGCTCAAGATCGTCGTCGGTTTGATTGCGGCGGTTATCGTGGCGCTGAACGTATGGCTGATCGTGCGGGTTTTTGCAGGTGAATAGGGCTATACTAAAGGTATGAAAACAAAACTCCTCGTGTTCGGTATTACCGGCGACCTCAGCACCCGCAAGCTGCTGCCGGCTTTAAGTTCTATTCTTAGTTCAAAAAATGCGCCTGATGTTCAGATAATCGGCGTGTCGCGCAGGGAAGTGAACGTAGGGGAGCTACTGCAATCCTCGCTTGGGAACGCCGATCTTGCGAAACATATCAGCGTCTTTTCGATGAACCTGGCCGACTTTGCCGATTACGGCAAGCTAAAGGAGTACGTTGCGCTGGGCGACGACGAACAGCTACTCGTGTACTTGTCGGTGCCGCCGACGGCCGCGGCGCAGATCGTTGATTTTTTGGGCCAGGCGGGCCTTAACACGCCAAACGTCAAGCTGCTGTTCGAAAAGCCGTTCGGGGTCGACCTGACGTCGGCGGAGGATGTTATTTCACGCACCGCCCGCTACTACGACGAGGCGCAGATTTACCGGATCGACCATTACCTGGCAAAAGAGATGGCTCAGAATATCGTGGCGTTTCGCGGCGGCAACGCGTTGTTCGGGCATGTGTGGAACAGCGATGCGATCGAAAAGATCGAGGTCGTGGCGCTCGAGAAAATCGGCGTTGAAGGCCGGGCGAGTTTTTACGAGCAGACCGGAGCGCTTCGCGACGTAGTGCAGGGGCACCTGATGCAGCTGCTGGCGCTCGTATTGATGGAGATCCCGCCGAATTTCGACTGGGACACACTGCCAAAATTACGTCACGCCGCACTGGTTTCGGTCCGTCCAGGTGACCCGAGGCAGGCGGTCCGTGCCCAATACGAAGGCTATCAGCACGAAGTCGAAAACCCGGGCAGCTTGACCGAGACGTTCGTATCACTCCATCTGGCTTCGAATGACCCGCGCTGGAAAAACGTCGCGCTCGTACTGACGACCGGCAAGGCCCTCAACAAAAAAGCCACCGAAGTCCGCGTTTATTTCCGTAAGTTCCACGACGCCCAAAGCAACTGCCTGGTGTTCAAGATCCAGCCCGACGAGGGAATCGAGATCGAGCTCTTTACCAAACAGCCGGGCTACGAGCGCAAGTTCGAACGCCAAAAACTTGGTTTTTCGTACCCCGAAGACACCGTACTGCCCGACGCTTACGAGCAGGTATTGGTCGACGCGATCCTCAGCCAAAAGAGTTTGTTTACGTCGAGCGAAGAGGTGCTTGCGAGCTGGCGTATCTTGCAGCCTATCCTCGACAGCTGGGGAATGGCCGACCAGCCGCTGTTCATTTACCCAAAGGGTTCTTCTACACATACCATAAGTAGCGTAGAATAGACAACAAATGGCACTACATGTAGCGTGTTGTACTAAAAACGTGGTATAATGAAATCCCATGGAGAATACAAACGACATGGGACAAAAAGAAAAATATATATTCGTAACTGGGGGTGTACTCTCGGGGGTAGGAAAGGGCATAACCGCGGCCAGCATTGGTGCCGTATTGCAGGCCAAAGGGGCTGCCGTTTCAATTCAAAAGTGCGACCCGTATCTCAATGTAGATGCGGGCCTTTTGAATCCTGCGGAACACGGCGAATGCTTCGTGACCAAAGACGGTGCCGAAACGGACCTCGACCTGGGGCATTACGAGCGTTTTTTGGATTTGGAGCTGACGCAAAAAAACGCCACGCTTTCGGGCAGGTTGCTACT
>DASTSD010000006.1:0-9305 GCA_035760845.1 Saccharimonadales bacterium (SeqCode)
AGCTGCGCCAATACTGGTGACCGTCCTCGACAATCGAGCGGACACTCCAAAAGCCCATTTCTACCAGCGCATCCATCGGTTGCGAGTGCGAGGCAAAGTTACGAAGCGTGTGCGGCCGCATAGAGCTAATGATGTTCCAAAATGAGTTACCCGTCGCCACCACGCGCATCGGCGCCGGGACATCCCAAATGTTATTTAAAAAGAGCGATACCGGCTGGTACGACAGGTGCTTGCGGTCTTCGTGCACGATGTATTCGTAGGTTACGTAGTCAAAATACGTGGCATGCGGGCGGTTGTCACTGTCGAGGGTCGTGATGATGACGTCTTTATACGCAATGCCGTTGTCGTCGACCCATTTTTGGAGGTAGCGACCGGCATACGTGATGTTTCCACCCTTGCCGCGGACTTCGTTCGGCAGGCCGTCGGGATGCTCGACGATTTCAAACGCCCTGAACGTGTCTTTGAAGCGCTTTTTGAGGGCTTCTGCGGTCTTTTTGGTCTCTGGGCCACCGCGCTGCTCGTACCCCAGTACGACAATAAGCTTGTCGTTATCGTAGGTAGAATCAGCCAGCGATTGGATAGTCGGCTCGATAACCTCGTACGCCTCGTTGTAGGTCGCGATAATGACTGCGTTATAGAGCTGCGACGGCTTAGGAAAGGCACTTGGCTCAGCTGCCATAAGACGGAGGTTCTCGCGGTGCGCCTCGAACCCAAAGCTTTCGCTTGACTGGCGCTTCTCTTTTTCATAGCTTTTTACCGGATCCTCGAGCTGCATGAGGCGGTTGTGCCAATCGACCCGCTGCGCGCGCTCCAGACGGTTGCGCCCCCCAATAGTATGGACGGCGATGCCCGCGGCCTTTACCAGCATAGTGATGATCAGCAGTAACAGGTATACTGCTGCCGCAAGCGGGCTAATAAGCGACAGGACAACCAAAAGCAGCAGCATGCCGTAGCTAAGCACCGCTGGCAACATCTCGAAAAAACGGTACAACTTGGTGCGTTTTTTGAGAGGAAGCTCAAGATCTATCATTACAGGAAAGCGACCTTCAGGACGGCGCGCGTCATAAAGAAAGCAATAACGATAAGGAGCAGGCTCATCCAGGCGAACAGGAGCGCGATTTGGCGCCTCCCCTGGATATATAGTTTGACGACCAGTATCGAGTGCATGACAGCCACGAGCAAGCCGAAAATAACAAAGGTAATCAGGTAATACCACTTCTCGCGGTAAAAGCCCGTAGGGCCAAAGGCCGTGTAGTGAACGGCGACTTGCAGGTCGCTTGGGCGGAGGGATACGCCCACGTAAATACAGTACGCAAGACTCATCAACACCAAAACAACGATCATTACCGTCATTAGCCGGTCCTCGAGGATTGTTTTTAATGTCGATGTAATAGTCTTTTTCATAATAACAATCGCCTGGTGCGGGTACAGAGAATCGAACTCTGCGCTCAACCTTGGGAAGGTTGCATATTAACCACTATACGATACCCGCATATATCGCAATATGGAGCCGCTGACCGGATTTGAACCGGTGACCTACGCTTTACGAAAGCGCCGCTCTACCAGCTGAGCTACAGCGGCATTAGTGGACCTCAGTTATTATACCATTCCCCTCCTGCAAAATAAAACAGTTGCCACTCGAGAGAAAAACTGCTATCATATTGAGGACTCAAAAACTCGTGCGCTCGTAGTGAAGGGGTTATCACGCCTCCCTGTCACGGAGGAGATCGCCGGTTCAAATCCGGTCGAGCGCGCCAAGCGAAGCAACGTCATCCTAGTGATGGCGTTTTTTCGTGGTTATTTTTTGCGCTTTACGAGCGGCGGCGTCTGTGAGGCGACCCCGATTGCAACCGCCACGATAACCAGGTTCTTGATAATATACTGACCTTCAAGCGTCGGTACCAAAAAGCCCGTCCATACCTCACCGGGCACTAGCACCAGAGGCGAACATACCACGGCCATGTGAATCAGAAGCAGCGGAATGACGATTCGTGTCGCCTTAGGGATGAGGAACAATACGCCGATCACGCACTCGATGATCGAGAGTACCAAAAACAGAACATCGAAATACTGCATCCCGACAGTTTGCGCCGTCAGGGCCTCGGCCAGCGGGCTTGCCGGACTTAGGCCAAACACCTTCAGGATGCCAAACCAAAAGAACACGACGAACAGCGCCACGCGCGCAAATGGCAGAAAAGCCTTCTTGAAGAAGGCAATCAGCCTAAGGTCGACCTCTTTTATAGCAATCATTTGCCCGCTTCGTCGTAGCGTTTTTCAACAAAATCCCAGTTCACGACGTTCCACCAAGATTTCACGTAATCGTCGCGCTTGTTCTTGTAGTCCAAGTAGTAGGCGTGCTCCCATACATCGAGGCCGAGCAGCGGCGCGTCGTGGCCCTGCATGATTGGTGTATCTTGGTTAGGCGTTGTAATAATCTCCATGTTTGGCTGCAGCCATGCCCAACCGCTCCCAAATACACCGAGGGATTTCGTTGTGAATTCATCTACAAAGGCTTGGAAACTACCGTATTTATCGGTAATCGCCTTGGCCAATTCCCCGCTCGGCTCACCACCGCCATCCGGGGACATCCACTGCCAAAACAGACTGTGGTTATAATGACCACCCCCATGGTTGCGGATAGCCGCCTGAACGTTTTCGGGCAAGATTGAAAGATCGCCCAGGAGGGTCTCGAGCGGACGCTCACGCAGTGCCGGCGCTGCGTCGACAGCGGCATTGAGCTTATCGACGTATGCCTGGTGGTGCTTGTCGTGATGCAGACGCATGATATCGCCACTAATATACTTGCCAAGCTGATCGTATCCATATGGCAATTCTGGAACTGTATACATAATAGGACCCTCCTATTTCTTAAGCTGTTGGTTGTCCACGGCTGGGACCGAAATGTATTCGTGAACCTTTGACTGTTTCTTGAGCGACGCTAACCTCTCGTCGAAAGCCGTCAGCGGAATACGAATATACTGGTAGTTGATCTGCGAGGCACTCTTTTCAAGTAACTGCACGAAGTAATAGCCGTCGCCTGTTGTCGTTTTGATTACATCTGATGTCTGTCCCTTTTCAAGTTTGGCAGCAGCCGCACTAAGCCCGCCGTCGCTGTTCGCCAGCGGCACCATACCAGAGACGCCTACCGTCACCTTGGCATCACCCGTACCACCCAGTTTAGCGGCAATCTTGCCGAAGTTTGGCTTTTTGGCCTTTACGAGCGTCGCTGCCTGGTCGGCTTTTGCTTTGGCATCGTCGTCGATAGCATACGACACAGCTTTAAGGAGCAGTTTGTTCTTGATCGCAAGCCGGTATTCATCCGGCGCCCAGCCAAGGACATTGAGGGTCGAGGCGTCGTAGGTCTCCTGCGAGATACGGCCGTTCGACGTGTTGAGTTGCTGGCTGACGGTGTCGTCGACATCCTTGTCACTGATGCTGATATTCATTTCGCGGGCCAGCTTGGTCGCATAAGCATCGGCAATAGCATTGTCCATGTTCTTGCGCTTATAGTAGTCGAGCTGGCGCTTGCCGTCCTCACTACTAAGGTTCACTTGCTCGCTCTGCTGCAAATAGTGCGTCGAACTGTTGAGGTACATAAGGTACGAGCTGTAGCGGACGTTCTCGCCATCGACCGAGGCCACTGGCAGCGGCAAAACGCGCGTCACGCGGTAAAAGAACGAGCTGTTGTTTTGTACCAAGTAGAGCTGCCACCAGCCAACAACAACAAGTAGCACCAGTGTCACCAGGGTGACGATGATGGTATTGAACACCAGCTTATGGCGAGCATACTGCATCGGATATTTGAATCGCCGCCCACCAGCAAGAATGCGCTCACGGTGTTCTGCCACCGTTTCGTTGGTAATGCGCGCTGGAATGGCCTTGTTAGCTCGCTCACGTTTTTTAAACGGTAGTTTCTTCATAATCTCCTTGCTCGCTTGCCATTGCAGCCGACACGGCGTCTTGCAGTTTATTATAGATTTTATCCGGATGTTCTACCTTGTTGATGACAAGGTCGCCAACAAGCGTTTGGATAACGATGGTACCGTATCCAAAAATCTCGCCGGAAAGTCCAGGTACATTATAGCTTATGTTTTGGATCTTTGACAGCCTCAGCTCGACGACATTCTTGCCGAAAAAGCCCTTTTGGGTGATTTGCCGCAGGCGCTGATCGGTCACGATATATACCGTGAAATACCACATAATAAAGTGATACGAAAACAGCAGCAACCCGATTACCAGCCCCACCAGCGGCAGCAAAAAGAGCTCAAGGTTGGTCTGCCAAATCAGCGGCGGAATCGACAGGAGTGCAAATGGGATCAGCAACATGTAAAAGCCTTTACGCATAGAAATCATGTGCCGCCGAAAAACGAAGAGAAGCTGTTCGCCGTCGCGCTGCCCGTCAAAGTCGAGCTGTTCGTCGGACGTATCTTTTTTGACCATGAGCATATTATAGCAAATAACGGGTATAAAAACGCCAGGCTTGTCACCTGGCAATTTTATATGGTACCCCGGGCAGGAGTCGAACCTGCAACCTTTTCCTTAGGACGGAACTGCTCTATCCAATTGAGCTACCGAGGCGCGCTGGGGTTAGTATACCATACAAAAAGCGGCCCGAGGCAGGCCGCTGTTTTGTGAGTCAGCAGATTAGGCTGCTTTCTTTTTGCCCGGCATTGGCTGGGTAAAGTACTCGTGCACCGTCTGGTAGTCGGCGAAGATTTCGCTGTCGGTAAACCAGTGGTCGATTTCTTGCTTGGCTTCGTCCACGTCGCCTGAAGCGTGCAGGATTGTTGGCAACGCGACGTTGTGTGCGTTGACGTGATCGAGGCTGGCATGTGCGTAGTCACCGCGGATCGTGCCTGGGGCGGCTTCGTTCGTGCTGGTAGCACCGACCATTTTGCGTACGAGCGCGACAGCGCCGACACCCTCAAGCACCGTAGCGATAACAGGACCTTCCTGCATGGCGCCGAGCTGCACCTTGAACTGGGCTTCGCCGCGGCGAGAGACCATCTTGCCGATCGTTTCGTAGTGGTGGAAATAGTGGTCTTCGTCTGGGTTCAGCATTTTCATGCCGACGATCTTAAGGCCTACTTTTTCGAATCGGGTCAGTACTTCTCCGACGATACCGCGCTGCACAGCATCTGGCTTGAAAATCACCAGTGTTCGTTCCATGGGTTATTCTCCTTGTTTTGTAATGGTTTTATTTTAGCAAATCGGCCGCAAGATTAACAGCACCCTACCCCAAGGGAGCTATCTGGGTTATGCTATAACCATGTACGTCAGCGAACTGATTTTGGATTATATCGAACACCTCGAAGTCGAAGGCGGCCGGTCGGCCAAGACTGCCGAGAATTACAAGCTCTATCTAGAGCGGTTCGTTGAGTTTAGCGATGATATTCAGGTTGGCAAGATTACAACAGAGATGATCCGCAAATACCGCCTCTGGCTCAATCGTTACAAAAACAACAACGAGGACGAGCTCGCTATCATCACCCAAGGCTATCATCTAATCGCCCTGCGCGGGTTTTTAAATTATTTGTCCAAACGCGATATCCCGAGCCTTAGCCCCGAAAAAATCGAGCTGCCAAAAGTCGCGCGCAAACAAGTCACCTTTTTGCACTACGACGAAGTCGCACGCATGCTCGACGCCATCCCGCTAGACAGCGAAAAAGGCCTGCGCGACCGAGCTATCATTGAACTACTTTTTTCCAGCGGGCTGCGTGTTTCGGAGCTTGCCAACCTCAATCGCGACCACGTAAACACCAAGCGACGCGAGTTCATGGTACGCGGTAAGGGCCAAAAGGACCGGCCGGTATTCATTGGCGAAGCGGCGGCACAGCGCGTCGAGGACTATTTGTCGGCCCGGCTTGATAACCTGCCGCCGCTCTTTTTAAGCTACAGCCGCAACAATGCCGTCACGACAAGCGGCGGGTACCGGCGGCTGACGACCCGCAGTATCCAGCGGATCATCAACAAGTACGCCCGCCTCGCCGGCATCACCAAGCACGTCAGCCCGCACACAATGCGGCACAGCTTTGCGACCGACCTTTTGATGAATGGTGCCGACCTGCGTAGCGTCCAATCGATGCTTGGCCACAGCAACATCAGTACTACCCAGGTGTACACGCACGTTACCGACGAACACCTGCGCGAAGTCTACGAAAAGTTCCACAGCGATACTGAATAAAAAATGTCTACGGAGTACAGGTGGTCGTGCCGCTGTAGTCGGCCTCTTTGTCGGTCACCGAGAAGTTCTTACAGAGGTTCCCTTGCATATCAATAGCAGCTTCTGGGTAGGTAAAGTCGCCAAGCAGTTCGATGCGCGCCTGGACGCGGCGGAACACGTTGTCGGCACGCCCCGTCGCATCGACCAGCGGCTGCACTTGGTTGAATTGCACATAGCTACTGCCGTTCTTTAGGCGGATTTTGTAGTGAGCCCCGTTATAGAGCGCAGTTAGTCGCAGGTAGGCATTACGGTTGGCCGTGTTACCGTCGATAGGAGCCGGCAGCTTGATGACCGCCTGGCAGGCGTACTCGCCGTCAACAAAGCTGGTGTTACATTTTACTTGGTGCGGCGCGTTCGTAGGACTGCGGCGGGCGTCGAGCGCAAAGTCTTCGTTCGTTACACCGGTTGCCGATGGATAGAGGAAAAGCGTGTTCGCGTTGCTCTTGTTCCCCGCTTGGCTGTCGTCAAAGTCACTCAGCTTGAAACTGCCGCCCATTTGCATAAGCTGCGTGCGCATCAGCGGCGGGTAGTTTGCCTGCCACTTAGTACCCATACGGGGCAGGCTGACATCGGCACCGGTCGTTGGGAAGCCGACAGTCTTATCGGTAACCGACGAGACATCGTCTTGGCTGAACCAACTGAGCTCGATCGTATCGAATTGGCTGACGCCACGAATCGGAACGATACCCGACTCGTTGGCCTGTAGCGACTCTTTGTAATCGTCGGTGTTCACGCCAATCTTAACGCAGGTGTAGGCCTGGTTAAGGCTCGCCGAGTTGGTGTCGGATTCGTTCTGCTGGATAATCGTCTCGTCATTCGTCTCGCCAACTATGCCAGCCTTCGCCAATGCATCGCAGCTCGTTGATGATTGACCGGCTTCGGGGGTTAGCGCGCTCGCGATAGCCGCGCAGTTAACGGTAGCTGGTGCGGTATTGTTACGGCAGGCCTGGTCAAGTAACAGCAGCCGCTTGGCATCCTCGACGCCAGCCTGGGCGGAGTCGAAGGCACTCTGCGACAAGTCGCTCGAGGTTGCCTGCTGCTGGTCCTTCAGCATCAGCTGAACAAAGCTCACCGTGACGATCATCATCAAGAGCGCTGCAAAAATAACCACGAACAGCGAGACCGCACCGGCCTGTTGTTTCATGATTCGGTTGATTATACCCATCTTATTGTCCCCCTGCTTTGTTGCCTGCTCTTGCTATGATATCCCACTGGTTGACCGAACAATAGTCTTCGTCACCAACACCTGCGGCCGGCGGCTTGCACGATGTGTTGTCAGTTGTCAGTTGCTCACGGTCGTTCGTGCCTATTACCATCGTAATCGCGTAAAGCGCCTGATGAATACTCGGGTCATTCGCCGTTTGGCTGATCGAGAAAGAATGCAGCACAAGGTCGCGGTCGCCAGACGAAAGCAGCTCGGCTGCCTTTGCCTTAGGAATCGCTATGTTCACGTCCGAGCATAGCGCCCCACCGGCATCCTCGATTTTGGCAAACCGGACTGGCTGGTTGTTGTCATACTTGTTGTACACCGCAGGAGCACCCGCGCCGCCAGCAAGTGCCTTGCCGTAGTTCCAGGCATACGTATAATTGCCGAGGCAAAGTCGTCCGCCGCCGTCACGCTTGACGTAGCGTGATGCCAGCGTCGCCGGCGAATTATCCGACTTAGGCGTCACGTCGAACGGTACGCTTGAGGCAATGCTCTGTTGCAATTCGGACGACACGGAACGCCCCGCTTGGTTTACCTGTCGCAAGGTGATTCCCTTGTTGTAAATATTGCTAATTTGAATTGTCGTCATAGCAATAGCCACAAGCAATACCGAAATAAACGTCATGGAAAGCATGAGCTCTATCAGGGTGAATCCAGCTTTATTGTTGTGGTTCATACAACCTCACGATCGTTCCTAATGTCATTGGCCTTGAGCTACCCGGACTGTCCCAGCAAGCGCGAATATGGAAATCAACAAACCCCGTACCGTTGCTCGTTACGGAAGGTACCGCCTCTATCCAAATACCGTATGCCTGGTTAATACTGGAGTCACTGTTATATACAACCTGAGAAAATGGCGGAAGCGAACCAGAAGGGACTGACATGAGAGGAGCCGATCCCGCTACTGTTGCCGTACGGGCATTCAGTATGAACGGCCGCTGCCCTGGAACCGATGTCGGACATGTCGTGCCAGCGGTTTGACCAAAGGCAGATGCGCCGTCCGCGCCCTTACCCGTCGTTTTATTCGTCATCTTAATCCATTCAGCTGCCGTACCAGTCGGCGCCGCGCCGTTATGCTCAAACGCCGCCACATACGCTTGGTGGATGTATCTGATTGCTTCGGCCTGCGAATCTATTTGCTGACGCACGAGAGTTATCTCTAAAGAGCGTTCTGCCGCTGCCGTACCTTGGTTCATGATAGACATACTGCCCACGGCAACCAACGCAAATACGGTCACCGCAAAAAGAACCTCGATGATCGTGTCGCCCCTATCGTGAGAACGTTTTATTAGTCGCATACGCTACTACTTTCCGTTGGGATTTGGATTGAACTTTGGCTCGAGGCAAATGGTTCGATACGAACCTCCATGCGTTTACCTACGAACGAGCCCGCGTCAGCGTTAACACACAAATCACGTTGCTGGCTCATATTTTCCTCGGCTACCATACTACCGATATTCGTTTGTACGCCCTCCTTTACGAATGTCATCAATGACCCGCTGAGCGGTGACCGGATAATAAGGATGGATAGTGGCATTGGCGTAGAAGTCTTGGGCTTGACGATCTGAGCGCCCCAGTTGACAGCCGAATCGTCCTGGTCGATGGGCGCGGTTCCTAGTTTGTAATTGGTCGTTATTTCATCAAGGTCGTTCGTTTGCGTCACGGCGCCCGGGCTACGATACCCGATAACAACGGACGACTTGAGGTTTATGCCGGTCTCGTCCACGGTAACAAGACGTCCCAACATAACGCAGTCGGTCGTACCCCTCGCCTCACCCGCCGATGGAGTATCCGCTTGCGTCACGGTACCGTTACTGTCGCACGTCCACGATTTGTCGCGGTCGTTCGTGACATTAATAGCCTTGTTGTATTGCT
>DASTSD010000007.1:0-2437 GCA_035760845.1 Saccharimonadales bacterium (SeqCode)
ACTCAGGGCTCAAGGGGAGGACGCGCTTCAGCTGAACGTCCTCGAAGACACAATTCCAGCGGGCTACGGCCTGCTTTTTGCAAACGCTGTCGCGCCGCATTTCACTGAGGCGGATATGGCTCGCTTTCTGGATAAAATCGACAAGTACCTCAGCACACCCGGCCAAAGGCTCGCCTTCAATGTCAAAATAGGCGTGGGCGAAAGCTGGATTAACGAAAAACTCGATCACAAACGCTATACCCTCTACTGGCAGCCTGAAGATATCCAACGGCTGCTTTCACAATACGATTTTAAAATCATCTTCTTCGATACGCATGCGCTAGGCGATTTACCCAATCACCACTGGACTAATATCGTCATCGAACGATAGCCACACCCACTAGTTTGCCCTATACTCTCTTTGGCTTTATCATTTACATATGAGATTTCACCTAATCGGAAGCCTGCGCAATTTCCAAGATGATATTCACACGCTGCGCGCCATAGCAAATATCCTTCACAAAAACGGACATTTCGTAGAACATTACTGGTTCGAGGGTGTCTACGATAGGAAGAGTAGGGCTACTACCAAAGAGTCGTCTCTTGATTGGCCAGAAATCGTTGAAACCAACTTGAGGGCATGCATCGAATCCGACGCACTCATCATCGAAGGCTCCCGCTTCAACTACAGCCAAGGCTACCAGACCGCGCTCGCGCTTGAGTATGGCAAACCCGTGCTCAACCTTTACCGCGAAGACCTGCCGGAATATAAAGAATGGCCCGACAAACTCTTCGTCTCGGGCATCTCCAACCCGCTCTTTACCAGCAAGCCATACAAGAACGAGGCCGACCTCGAGCGGATCGTCACGCAGTTTATTGCCGACCATTCCAAAAAAACACGCGAGCTCGACGTCCAGCTCGTTCTAGACGGCAATAGCTTTGAAAAACTCGACCGGCTCTCGCGTAGCGAAGGCAAAAGCAAAACAGCTCTCATCAAGGAAATTCTTACCCGCAACCTCGACTAGCTTCCTTGATAATACGGCGCAACTATTATAAAATATAGGTTTAGTATGATTGTCCAGATTATAGGAAATGCCAGCAACCTCAAGAACGACCTGCCGTTTTATCACGCTATTTTAGAGGTGATTCACGATAGTGGTGCTGTCATTGCCCGCGACTGGATAAGCGCCGCCCAAAACCGTGTCGCCAAAGACATCGTCCGCGACGAAACCAAGGTTGAGTGGGACGACGTCCACAAAGAAAACAGCGAGGCTATCTCGCGCTCCGACGTCGTTATTATTGAAGCGACCAATTACGGTTTTCAGGAGGGTTTTTACGCTTCGCAGGCACTCCAACAAAAAAAGCCGGTCCTGCTCGTCACGCAAAAGAATGTCCGCGGCCTGCTTATTCACGGCATCAAGCACAAGCTCCTGACTGTCCAGCACTACGACACCCAAGACGACCTCAAAAAAATCGTCACCAAATTCATAAAAGCCAACACCATCGCTACCAAAGACCTGCGGTTCAACTTTTTCATCGACCGGCAAATTTACAGCTACCTGCGCGAAGTATCGTATGAAACTGGCAAGAACAAATCCGAAATCATTCGCGAGCTGCTAGAGCAAGAAATCGACAAACAGGAACGTGCCTAATGATCGTGCATATCGCCGGCAGCCTTCGTGACCCCGAGGTTGACGCAACTTTCCTTAGGCAAATCGTCGAAGTCGTTCACGACCATGGCGCCGTTATCGCCCATAACTGGCTCGAGGCTACTTTGGCCCGCAAAAAAGAAGGCCTCACCGTCGACGATTGGACACCGTACGTCGAAGCTAACATCGACGCTATCAAACGTGCCGATGTTATCGTCACCGACCTCACCCATTACACGTTCGCCCACGGCTATATCGTCGCGGCCGCGCTCGAATACAAAAAGCCGATTCTTGCCGTCTCGCGAAACCCGGTCGACAGCCATACCGCAACCGGCATTACCAATACGCTGTTCACCTACAAACGCTACACCAACGCGGCCGAGCTTAGGCAAATCGTCGATACCTTCCTCACTAAAAACACCGTCCACACCAAAGACCTGCGCTTCAACATGTTCCTGACCCGCCAAATCTTCAAATACCTCGAAGAAACCTCACGCGAAACCGGCAAGAGCCGCTCCGAGATCATTCGCGCGCTCGTTAAGCGCAGTGCGGAGGAACACCGTGGCTAGCTTTACGACCCAGGTACACGTCACCGGCAGCGCCCGCAAATTCAGCGAGGACGAGCCGTATCTGCGCGCCATCATGCAGGCAGTTTACGATAGCCACGCCATGGTATTTCGCAACTGGCTCGATGCCGCCGCTAGCCGCCGCAAAAACAACGTCCGCGAACAAGACACCGACTGGGAGGCAATCCTGAACGATAACGTCGAGGCGATCAAAAAGTCCGACCTCGTCATCGTCGAAGCCAC
>DASTSD010000008.1:0-2668 GCA_035760845.1 Saccharimonadales bacterium (SeqCode)
CAGCCGGTGGAGCGGGATCTCGTCCTCCGAGACGAACCACAGCCACAGCTTCTGCTGGTCATCGTGCTGCCTGATCGATCGGGCGTGGTCGAGCGTCCTGAGGTAGTAGCGGATACGCCGAGCGCGTTGCCCGACGTAGCCGACCTCCTCGAGCAACCGCGTGGCGTTGATCGCCACGAAGCCGTCACTCGTACGCTCCGCCCGTGACGCGCCGGACTGGAGCGCCGCGTAGCCGGCCTGGACCTCGACGAGAACCTGCTCCGGCCCGTGGGGGTCGGGAGCGCTTCCCAGGAAGATGCGCAGGTTGGATGCGCGGTAGAACTCCAGCTCGATGATCTGGGTGGGGTCGAGCGGACTGGTGAGCTCGATCGAGTAGGTGCAGGTGCGGGCGCCGTTCATCTCGCGCTTGACCAGCGCCGAGCGCTCCATCAGCCCGAGGACTTCGGAGATGCAGGTGCTGGCCTGCTTCGAGGTGGGGATGCCGTAGTGCTCCCTGATCCGCGACGCGATGCCGCCGGACGAGTCGAGCAGGACGCCGCCCGAGCCGCACAGCATTCGCAGGATCAGGTCGCGCATGGCGGCCTGCTTGCGTGCCCAGCGGACATCGGCGCCTTTGGTCGTGTCGGTCATGGTTGTCGCTCCCTCCGAGCGGGTGTCTGACCCGCGGTTATTATACAATTTATTTATCAAAAAGTAAATAATAGGAGACAGATTTACGCCGACAGCCAAATCGTTTATGATAGGGGTAAGCATGTTTAAGAAATTCGTCCAAAGAAAACTCGAGAAATACGTCGTCAAATATTTTCAAAAACACCCAGAGGTGAAACTGGTGGTCGTGGCTGGCAGTGTCGGTAAAACCAGCACTAAAGTGGCTATTGCTACCTTGCTTTCACAGCGTTACCGCGTGGCTCTTCACGAGGGCAACCACAATACGCCCATGAGCGTGCCAGTGGCTATTCTTGGCATCGAATATCCCAAGGACGTTCACAGTATAGGCGCTTGGATCTCGGTCTTCCGCGCGGCACGCCAGCGCATCAAGGAGCCGACGGGCGTCGATGTGATCGTGGCCGAAATCGGTGCCGACCACCCCGGTGATATTGCGGCGTTCGGTACGTATCTCAAGCCATATATCGGCGTCGTGACGGCGGTCACCCCCGAGCACATGGAATTTTTTAACAGTATCGAGGCCGTAGCGCAGGAAGAGTTGACGACGGGCAACTTTTCGCAGATTGCTATTATTAACCGCGACGACATTGACGGTCGGTTCGCGAATTTCTTGGAAAACCCGAATGTCGACACGTACGGCACAAGCGGCGCGGCGGAATACAGGTTCGAGGTAGAGGATTTCAATGTCGATACCGGTTACAAAGGCTCGGTTATTATACCCGAGCTAGAGCAGCCTATCTCCGCCACGCTTAAGGTGGTTGGTGAACACAGCATTCGCCCGGCTATGGGCGCTGTGGCCGTTGCAGTCAAAATGGGGCTGATGCCCGACGAAATCGCTAGGGGGCTGGCGCTAATCCAGCCGGTTCCGGGCCGCATGAATATTCTGCGCGGCGTGGAAGAATCGATCATTATTGACGATACCTACAATTCCAGCCCGCTGGCGGCAAGCTCTGCGCTGCAGGCGCTTTACAGCCTGCAGACGCCGCAGCGTATCGCGATTCTTGGTAGTATGAACGAACTCGGCACAAGCTCTGCCGCCGAGCACGAAAAGATCGGCCTGATGTGCGACCCGATGATGCTTTCGTGGGTGATTACTATCGGTGAAGAGGCCGAAAAATACCTTGCACCAGCTGCACGTCGCCGTGGCTGCCAGGTCAAAAGCTTCAAGAGTGCTATCGAAGCGGGCGGGTTCGCCCACCAAGTCATGGCCAAAGGCGCGGTCGTTCTCGTTAAAGGCTC
This sequence comes from Saccharimonadales bacterium (SeqCode), assembly GCA_035760845.1. Lineage (GTDB taxonomy): Bacteria > Patescibacteriota > Saccharimonadia > Saccharimonadales > Saccharimonadaceae > CAMLKC01. The sequence continues at coordinate 1,906 of DASTSD010000008.1, forward strand.
GCAAGGCGGTATTTATGCCGAAGAAGCCGTCAAGGTCCTCTGTATGATGGACGACGATACCAAGCTGGTGCGCCAGTCTCCCGAATGGATCCAGATCAAGGACGAGTTCTTTTCTAAATTCGCATAAGAATATGCTAAGCTTGTGGTAACGATTAACCATAAGCATGACCAAGGGGGTCTTCATGGATGACCAAAACCAAGCCAACAACCAGTTTGGCAACCAACCTAAAAAACCGGACGCAGACGTAACGACATCGGCACCGGTAGAGTCAGAGCCTACGACTGATAGCTCGTCAATGCCAACACCTCCTGTCACCCCCGCTTCAGCGTCTCAGGCTCCAGCGCAGCCAGCAAGCACACCCGTATCTCCGGTAAATCAGCCTGCTCCAACTACCCCGCAGCCAGGTGTTATGCCTACGACCCCAAACGATGAGGAAAAGAAGCTGGAAATGCCACCGCAACCAGAACTCCTCGAGGCTCCAAAGAAGAAAAACAGCATGGTGATGATGCTTGTCGTCGTGGCGCTTGTTGTGGTCCTTGCTGTTGTCGGCGTCGTTGTCTACATGGCGATGAAGTAGCCGTCGTTCTGAGAGTATTCTGATATACTGATTGCATGAATAGGGATGAACAGCCACAGGACAGCGCACAATCTTCAGTAGATAACAGGTCGTACGACCCGCAGGAGATTGAGCCCGCTACGGCTGCTCATTCTCAAGAGACTTTCGTGACACCATCGGGTGCACCGACTCCACCGCCGGCATCG
>DASTSD010000009.1:0-3178 GCA_035760845.1 Saccharimonadales bacterium (SeqCode)
CAAGCTGTAGCCATCCGGGTGGTACGAAGGATACGACGCGTCAACGCCTGCTTGGGCTGCGGCTACGCGAACGGAAAGGCTCGGCATGTTGAGGTATGTAAAGTACCCGCCCAGCAGCAGTAATGCCAGCGAGGCCGAGGCGACGCTGAGTAGGCGCGGATAGCGTTTTTTGTGCTTGACCTGTTCGTGGTTGGCGCTGTGGCTTGGTGCTGCGGCCAGTGATTCTTGGACGGCTTCTTGCTTGATGACGCCGGCTGGCTTGGGGGCTGGTGCGGCTTGCGGCTTGGCCTGCATGGCGGCGTGGCGCTGGGCGGCCTTCTGTGCCACTGGGTGCGGAACGTGGCGCTCGGCAGCGGCTGGCGCGGCTTTGGCAATGTCGCCGCTAGGGTGCTTAGCGAACTTGGCGACTTGCGGATGGCGCATGATGTCGGCGCGCGGTTGCGGTTTGGTGCGCATTGATACGGCCGGGCCGGCCTTTTTGACTACCTTGCGGTTGAGAATTTGTGATTTTTGGACGGTTTGGTGGACCGTGTGCGAAGGGTGCGGGGCTGCAGCGGTGTGTTTGACCGGCTGTTTTGCCTCTGGCTCGCCGTCAACGGGCATTCCGGTGTGGACGTCGTACATCCGGCCGTTGATCGTGACTGTTTTGCTCATGCTCGCATCCCCTACTTTCTGATTCGCATCATTTTACCGCATATGTTTGTTACATTTCATAGTAGGTAAATTAAGGCGATTATGCAAGTAGTTTTACGGTGGAGGTTGTATAATATAACGTAATGTATCACCAACCATCCAAACGCAAATTGCTGATTCGGCGCATCGTTTCTTACGGGTTCATGACCGTAGCGGTCGTCGTGCTCGTGACCGTTCTTGTCTTCGTAATGCTGGGCTACCGCTACAACGGTAACGACGGAAAGATCGAGCAAGGCGGTTTGGTGCAGTTTGACACGCAGCCCAACGGCGGCAACGTGACAATCGACGGCACGCCGTTTCGAACCCGTACGCCGTCCAAGACAACCCTTACCTCGGGCGCTCATACTATCAAAATGGAACGCAGCGGTTACCAGGCGTGGCAAAAGAACATCGATGTCGTGCCAGGCTCGGTACTGTGGCTTAACTACACGCGTTTTATTCCTACCAAGCTGACGCCGCAAAACACGGCCGACTTTACGGCCGTAACCAGCAACGCCGTATCGCCCGACGACCGCTGGATGGCGGTAAAAGAAAAAGCTGACACCCCCGAGATCAAACTGGCCGATATCAGCGGCGAGAAAGTCGAGGTCTCGACAATTACGATTCCGTCTGACGACTTTACCAAGCCGGCCGCTGGCAAGAGCCAGTCATTCGCTATCATGGACTGGGACGCCGGCAGCCGTTACCTCATGATCAAGCACTCGTACGGCGGTGACCGCCTGGAATGGCTGGTTGTCGATACGCGCGACGCCACCGGCACCAAGAACGTCACCAAGCTGCTCGATATCCAGGCAACCAAGATCGTCTTTAGTGGCAATGACAGCCAAATTCTCTACGCGCAGATCGGCGGCGATGTCCGCAAGATCGACCTTGGTGCGGCGACGCTTTCACGCCCGCTGGTCACCGACGTGGCGGAGTTTTCTATCTTCGATCAACGGACGATCGCCTACTCGACCACGCTCGACCCCGACACCAAGACGCGCTCGGTCGGCTACTACGAAGAGGGCGATTCGCAGGCTACCGCTATCAAGACGTTTACCGACGACGGCAAGGCGCCGCTCCACCTGGCGCTCGGCCGCTACTTTGGCAATATGTACGAAGCAGTCGCTTATGGCGATAAGATAACGATCTACACCGGTGACCTCCCTGCCACCGAAGCCCAAGCTGCCAAACTGAAAGAGGTCGCCTCGATGGAATTCAAGGGCGGCACGCAGTACCTCGCCAACCGGACTGCCGGCCGGTTTGTCATTGCCCAGCGCGGCGCGACGTTCAAGGTATACGACCTCGAGCTTAAAAAGGAGACGACAACCAAACTCGCCGGTACGGGCGAGGCCGAAAAGCTCCGATGGCTCGACGGCTACATGGCATACAGTGACCGCGGCGGCATGCTTCGCTTTTATGAATTTGACGGCGCCAACCAGCACGACATCATGAAAGTCGCACCTGGCTTTAGCGTTACCCTCAGCCCGAACGAAAAGTACCTCTATGGCATCAGCAAAGACGGATCCAAATATCACCTGCAGCGTGTGCAGATGATACTATCGTAGAATGAACAATACGCTCAATCGTCCCATCAGTCCAACTCTTATCAACAAGTGCATAGGGGTGGCACTACTGCCTGTTGCGGGATATACAGGCTGGGCGGGTTTGAAAAACCTATTCAATTTTGACGCTTCATCGCTTGTAAATGAGCTACTTTTTACCTTTTTACCGTCGGCGTGTTTGTTGACAGTTACTAGCTTTTGTATTTTGTTTGTCGTGAAAGCGTTTCAGTCTGCACGTATAAGCAAGCTTGCCATAACGATGGCGTTTTTACAGATTTCTTGCGTACTATTTCTCTTGGCATTTAATGCTTGGCTGGGTGATGGTGGCGTTACTACTGGCGATGCGGGCTTTGCCTTCGCCACTTTGTTCGTCCTCATGTTCTTCATGATTTATCTGCCGGCGGTATTGGCCGCTTGTGTATTTGCAACAGTAGGTATTATCGCGCTTTCACGGCCTGCTAAAAAGAACCTGGTAAGCAGTCAATAGTTACTCGTCGTTGCCGCCAAAGATACGTTCGAGTAGTGTGGGCGAATCGCCGGGGATGGTCTTGGTGCTGGCTTTGCCAGAGTCTGCCGGGGCGGCCGAGGCGTTTGCTGGGTCTGGGCTCACCTGTTCGGCCGTGACGAGCAGACGGTTGAGCGAGGTGCCAAGCGGCGTACAAGTGATTAGCGTCAGCATTGGTTTGTCGGTCTGGTAGACGAGCTTGTCGACTTGGGTCGGTTTGACGACCTCCGTCCTGGTGACGGTGTAAGCGTAGCGTTTGCTTTGGTAGTTGATGAAGATAGAATCCCCCTTTACCAGGTGGTCGAGCCGCGCAAAGATGAACTTGTAGTCGCCCTTGTCGATCACGTCGTTACTGGAGTGGCCGGAAAGTACGGTGTTGCCCACCTGCCCTGGGTGGCTGTTGGCGCCGGGAATGCCAAACCACGCCACGCCGTTT
>DASTSD010000010.1:0-4774 GCA_035760845.1 Saccharimonadales bacterium (SeqCode)
GTAATCTTGCAACGCGCCCGCGACGATCTCGCTCGCGCTGGCAGTACCGCCGTTTACCAGCACCACCGTTGGCGTGCCGGCGAGAATCGGATCGTCACCCGACTTCAGCTCGTCGGTCGTCACGCCGTTGGTACGTTCCGAGACGACCATCTTGTTCTTGAGCCACAGGCCGGCAACATCCTGCGCCGCGGTAATATACCCGCCGCCGTTGTCGCGCAGGTCAAGCACCACGCCCTTTACGTTTTGGCGCTTGAAGTTCTCGGCGGCTTTTTTAGCCAGCGTGCCGGTTTGGTCGTCGAACCGCGTGATCGTCAGCGTGCCGATACCATCCTTGACTGAGCTGTCGACACTAGGGTTATCTACGGTTGCGCGCGTGACAGTGTAGGTTTTTTCTTCGCTGCCCCGCTCAATCTTGAGCTTGACTGTCGTCCCCACTTCGCCGCGTACGGCGTTAGCGGTCTTTTCGGCCGTCCAGCCATCGGTCGCTTGGTCGTTGACCGCCAAAATCACGTCGTTCGCTTTCAGGCCTGCCTTTTCAGCCGGATTGCCGGTCAGAATCCGCACGATAGTCGGCCGCTCTTTTCGCACGCCGATCTCGGCACCGATACCACCGCCAATGTTGCCAGAGAGGTCGTCGTCGAACTCGTTTGCCTCTTTGGCGTCCATGAACACCGTAAAACGGTCACCCGCCGCCGCCACGAGACCACGGCTCGCGCCGTCGATCAGCGCTTTCTTGTCGAGCTTGCCGTCGTAGTTTGCGGCGAGCTCCCGATAGGTACGTTGCACCGAGCTCAGGTCGATCGATCCCGAGGCGACTTTCAGCCCGAACACCGGCCCGATTGCAGCCATGAGTTCGTTGCTCCGTGTTCCGGCCACGAACCCAATCACGACCGTGACAGCGATCGTCAGGAAATAAACGCTTTTTGAAATGCCGGCCGGCTTTTTAGCGGCCACGGCCATTGTGTGCTGATTGTCTGCCACGTGTTAAAAAATCCCTCTCATATAAATGCTCTTACAAGTATAGCGCACCCCGGTGGAGTGCGCTATAGCTCTCGTGCTTATTACCCTAGAAATAGATGTACGATTGGTACGTGCCGATCGGAACTTTCATCTTGCTGTAGTTACCCCAGCCCGGACCGCCGGCGTTAAAGTAGTTGTACTGGCTGACGATCATCGAGCCGTCGCCTTCATTGACGCTCTCGACCCACACGATGTGGCCTGGGCTACCACCAGAGGTAATAACGCCGGCCGAGTGGGCGCGAGGGACTGAACCCACCTGGTAGCCTGCCGCGCGGGCGCTTGATGGCCAGTCGTAGGCGTTGCCCCAGTTAACTGGCGCGTAGCCCGTTTCCTTGTAGACGCGCCATGCTACGTAGCTGACACACTGGCGGCAGCCGTAGCCGAGACCATCGGTACCGTTGCCGTCAACACCGCCGTATGACCAAGCGTTCGAGTCGACATAACAGTTAGAGGCATTCCACGGATAACCGCCCGACGTACCAGGCAGTACCACCGCCCCGCCGCCGCCTGCTGCAGCGATTGCCGCTTCAATAGCAGCCTGCTGCTGTTGCTGGACAGCAAGTTTCTTGGCTTCGCGGTCGGCAGCAAGGTTTTTGTAGGCGCTTTCCTGGCCTTGGGTCTTAGCTAGGATCGTTGCGCGTTCGCTTTCTTTTGCGGCAAGAGCGTTACGCGAATTGGTTTGGTCGGCAAGCGTGCGCTGGACAGCTGCTTTCTTTTTCTCAAGCTCAGCCTTAAGTGCCTTGATTTTGGCAATCGTCTCACTCAGGTGCTGCTGCACCGACGAACGGTAGGTCTGCTTGTCCACATAATCACCGATGTTCTTGCTGCTGGCGAGCATCTCGAGCGGCGTGATCGTGTTGTCGACATAAAGGTCGGCGATAGTATCACCAAGGGCAACGCGGTTAGTCGCGATATCTTTTTCGGTCTTTTTGATCTGCTCTTGCAACTGGTCGTACTTGACCTGGCTCAGGTCGATCTGCGCCTGGATGATGCGTTTTTGCTTGTCGATACCGGCGATTTCTTGCTGTAGCGTGCCGATCTTGTTGCGAAGTTGGCCGGCTTGGGCCTCATATTGGTCGATTTCATTTTGGAGCGCGTTGATTTGGTCGTCGAACTTGTCGGCGTAGACGCGCGGCTGAGTAAAAGGAGTTGACGCCACCACCATCAATACGGCAGTTGCCACAATCGCCGAGCGTGTGACTAACCCTTTTGAAACTGGTGTGGTGGACCGTCGTTTCATTAAGCTCATGTTACCACAAGCGGAATGGATTGTCAATCATTATGAAAGACGAGGCTAAATCTTCAAGTAGCGGCGGGTCGCCAGGAGCGATGACACGATACCAATCAGCGCGCCCAGGAATATCATTCCCAGCAGCACGAGGCCGATGTAAACGGTAACGAGCTTGAGCGTGCTGTCGATAATAATACCGTAGTTAAGCAGCGTGTCTTTTGATGCCAGCAGCAAGCCGACGCCGAGCGCCGTCGCGACGACCGCGGCGATGAATCCGTACACCACCGCCTCGACAACGAACGGCCCACGGATAAAGTTGCGGTCGGCACCGATCAGCTTCATCATCTGGATTTCATCGCGACGGTTAAAGATTGCCATGCGGATGGTGTTAAAGACGATCAGCGACGAGATGGCAATGAAAATCACGCTCGCCACCAAACCTGCGCGCTCAGCAAAACTTACCCACCGGCCGATGTTTTCGATGGCGGTGCGGCGGTCACCGGCAAACGACGGTGCGCGGTCGGGGTCGATCGCCTCTTTTACGGTCGAGTCGGTCTCAACGAAATGACGCAGCTCATCGGTCTTGTTGATATCGACAGGGCTAATGCGGAAGGTTCCCGGGAACTCGTTGGTCGCCTCGTTGAGGGCGTTGAGGGTACCGGCATCGCCGCTGTTCGACTGGGCAAAGTTCTCGCGAGCCTCTTGCGGGCTGATATAGTGAACGTCGCGGACGGAGTTTTTGAGGGCGCGAAGGCCAGCCTCGATCTTTTCGATATCCTCATCGCTCGTGTCAGTCTTGACGTAAATCGACATGTCGACCTTGTCGCGGATTTCGGCCACCGTGTCGAGCAGGACGTTGCGGGCGGCAAGCGTCACGAACACGACCAGCAGCGTAATGGTCATGATAGCGGTCGCGGCGATGGTAAGCCATGCGTTACGACTGAAGTTGTTGATGCCGTAGCGGCACATCCTAAGGAACGTGATCCACTGACGGCGGTGGCGCTTTTGCTGCGCGAAGGCTTTGGCGTCTAGTTTGCGTTTGCTCATTGCCTGTAACTCCCCTGCGCTTGGTCGCTCGTGATTTTACCATGTTCCAGCGTCACGACGCGGCGCTTGAGCTTGTTAACGATCTCGACGTTGTGGGTCGTCAGCAGTACGGTCGTGCCGTATTTGTTGATTTTTTCAAGCAGGCGCACGATATCCCAACTGTGCTTGGGGTCGAGGTTACCGGTTGGCTCGTCGGCGATCAGAATTTTTGGCTGGCGCACCACGGCACGGGCAATCGCCACACGCTGGCGTTCACCACCGGATAACTGGTGCGGGAACTGCTTTTCTTTGCCCGTAAGACCTACAAGCTCGATTACCTTAGGGACGGTATTCTTGATTTCGCGGTTGGTCATACCGGCGATTTCGAGCGCGAATGCGACGTTCTCAAATACGGTACGCTGCGGCAACAGTTTGAAGTCCTGGAACACCACGCCGATCTTGCGGCGCAGCAGCGGAATATGCTTGTCTTTCAGCGTATCGTAGTCGATACCACCCACAACGATCTTGCCGCTGGTGGGCTTTTCTTCGCGGGTCAACAACTTAAGCAGCGTGGTCTTGCCCGCACCGCTGGTACCAACAAGAATCACGAATTCATTCGGCTCAACGTGCAGACTGACACGGTTGATTGCCGGCTTCGCGTCTTTGCCGTACGTTTTGGTAACCCTATCTAACAGAATCATTACTATCTATAGTATACCATAAACGGGATAACTTCTAGACTGCTGGCGGCTATTTGTCGTGCATGTTTTGTTCGAGATACGCGGTCATGAACCCATCGATCTTACCGTCAAGAACACTGTTGGCGTCGCGTTCCTCGTATTTGGTACGCGTGTCTTTTACCAGCGTGTATGGATGCAGCACGTAGTTTCGGATCTGGCTGCCCCAGTTAGCCGACTCGCCGGCGTGCAGGTCACTGATACTTTCGGCATGTTGCTCTAGCCGAAGCTGCGCCAGTTTGGAGCGCAGTATCTTCATGGCCATCTCTTTGTTTTGCAGCTGCGAGCGCTCGTTCTGGATCGCGACCACGATACCCGTTGGCAGGTGCGTCACGCGCACGGCACTGTCGGTCGTGTTGACGCTTTGGCCGCCGTGGCCGCCTGCGCGGTACACGTCTATTTTGAGGTCTTTGTCGTTCAGCGCGACTTCTTCGGGCGCGTCGATCTGCGGCAATATCTCTACCAGCGCAAAACTTGTCTGGCGCAGGTTGTCACTGTTAAACGGGCTGAGGCGCACCAATCGGTGAACACCGTTCTCCGAGCGCAGCCGGCCATAGGCATACGGGCCGGTCAGCTCGATCACGCTGGTTTTGATGCCAGCCTCTTCGCCGGTCGAGCGCTCGACGGTCGAAGTGGCAAAACTGTTTTTCTCCGCCCAGCGCAGGTACATGCGCTCACACATTTCGGCCCAGTCCTGCGCGTCGGTACCGCCAACGCCGGCGGTGATGCGCAAAATAGCATTGTGATCGTCGTACTCTCC
>DASTSD010000011.1:0-2909 GCA_035760845.1 Saccharimonadales bacterium (SeqCode)
TGCTCGACACGATCATCGTGCGTTCGCTCTTGGTGCCAGCGCTGACGCTCGAAATTGGCCGGCTTATGTGGTGGCCGTCAAAACTCTGGCGCCAAAAAGAATAGTCATGTTTCCAGTATGATCCGAATGCTCGAAGCTATAAAATAGGCCCCGTTGCGGGGCTTATTTTTAGTGTACGGCGACGGGTTCGGCGGCAGTAGAGGGCTTATGTTTTTGTTCCTTGATGACGAACGTCGCTATCAGGAAAGCGGCGCCGGCAAAAGCACTCGCCGTCAAAAAGGCGCTTTTGTCGCCGTTAAGCAGCGCTTCGACGGGGCCAAGATGTGCCGACCCGGCGGCGACCGAAGTCGCGACGCCCGACAGGATTGCCAGACCAAGCGCGCCGCCCATCTGCTGCGAAGTATTCAGCATACCCGAGGCAAGCCCGGCTTCGTTTGCTGGAACGCCAGAGGTGGCGGCAATGTTGATCGACACGAAGCTCATGCCCATGCCGGTCGCCATCAGCATAATCGCCGGCAAGATGCCGATCCAGTAGCTACTGCCAAGCGTCAGCAGGCTCAACCATAGGAGCCCGGCGGCAAGGAACAAGGTACCAGCCATCAGGAACCGCTTGTATCCGAGCTTAGGAATAAGCCGTGGCACGGTGTTCGAGATAATCGCCAGGGTAACAGGGAAGGGTAAAAAGGCGATACCTGTCTCGACCGGCGTGTAGTGCATGACCGCCTGAATATAGAGTGACAAGAGGAAGAACATGCCCAGCATACTTGCCATCACGGGAGTCATCATGGTGTTGGCGCCCGCGACGTTGCGGATCTTAAAGATCGACAGCGGCATGAGTGGGTGCGGAGCGCGCGATTCGTTCCAGATGAACGCAGCGAGCAGTAGCGCGCTTGCGCCCAGGAATCCGGACGTCTGGCCGCTCAGCCATCCCCAGTTCGAAGCTTCGGTCAGCCCGTAAACGAGCGTCATGAGTCCGCCGGTAACCAGCGCTGCGCCGCGCAGGTCGAGGTGGCGGTGGGTGGCGGTAGAGGCGTGTGCAGGCACGAATTTTAGAATACCAATCACGGCCGCAATGCCTACCGGCACGTTGATAAAGAAGTTCCAGCGCCAGTTAAGGTATTCGGTCAGGAGCCCGCCAATGACCAGCCCGGCAGCTGCGCCACCGGCGGCAACGGCCGTCCAGACGCCCAGCGCCATGTTGCGCGCCTTACCCTCACGGAAGGTCGTCAGCACGATAGACAGCGCACTTGGCGACATGAAGGCTGCAGTTATGCCCTGTAGTGCCCGCAGGACAATCAGCTCGGTGGGGTTTTGCGCCAAGCCGATCAACAGCGAGGTAATGGTAAAGCCCACAATACCAGCCAGCAGTACGCGACGCCGGCCGAATAGGTCGGCTGCGCGGCCGCCCAGCAGCAGCGTACCGCCAAAGGTGAGGGCGTAGGCCGTGATAACCCATTGCAGGGCGCTCGGGTCAAAGCCCAGGGTCTTTTGGATGGCAGGCAGGGCGACGTTCGCGACAGAGGTGTCGAGGACGACCATGAACTGTGCCAGTGCCAAAAGACCAAGGATAATCATACGTGATCGTTGGTTCATTAGGTTCCTTTCGTTGCATTTACTTGAGCTCGTGAACTATCATATAGCGATATAGTTGATATAGTCAAGTAATTTGCAAAAAATCATAAAACGCGCTATTATTAAGGCTATGAATGACGATCCCTTGCGCGACAATCTGTACTGGATGCTCCTTCAGGTCGCCTTCCGCTCCAAGCACGGCCTCATGAAACTTGCCGAAAAACACGAGCTGACCGTCGTGCAGCTGCACAGCCTTGGCGCCATGAACCCGGGCGAAGGGATTCCTATGAACGCCCTATCTAACCTTTTGCTATGCGACGCCTCGAACGTGACCGGTATTGTCGACCGCCTGCTCGCCCAGGGGTACATTAAGCGCGAGGAAAACCCCAAGGACCGCCGCGTCAAAATGATTACCCTGACGAACGAGGGTGAGGCACTGCGCGAAACCTTGCTTGCGGCCATTTCGCAGTACGAACTCCCCGAACTTAGCCGCCTTACCCATGCCCAGCGCGCCGAGCTCAAGGCAATGCTCGGTGTTATTCTTGAGCCGGCAAAACCGTAAGCTCTTTTAATTTTGCTCAATCTGTGTTACAATAATAGAAAGGAACTGTCCCCGTAGGGGCATTATTTTTATGATAGACCACAAATTCATTCGCAACATCGCCATCATCGCGCACGTCGACCACGGAAAGACGACGCTTGTTGATGGGCTCTTGAAGCAGAGCAACACCTTCCGTGACAACCAGGCCGAGATGGGGCAGAGTCTCATCATGGACAGCGGCGACCAAGAACACGAGCGCGGCATTACCATCACCGCCAAGCAGACTTCTATTTATCACGGCGACTACAAAATCAACATCATCGACACCCCGGGTCACGCCGACTTTTCCGGTGAGGTAGAGCGCACGCTTAACATGGCTGACGGCGTTCTCTTGATTGTTGATGCCCAGGAAGGTCCGATGCCGCAGACGAAATTCGTGCTGTCAAAAGCGCTCGAACTTGGCCTTAAGCCGGTGGTTATCATCAACAAAATCGACAAGCCATCACGCCGCGTCGCCGAGGTTGAGGACGAAGTCTCCGATTTGTTCCTTGAGCTTGCTATTAGCGACGACCAGTTGCACTACCCGGTTTACTATGCAATCGGCCGCGGTGGCAAGGCGTGGACGAGTGTTCCCGAAAACCCATCGGAGCACGCGGATCTTACGCCTGTTTTTGATGCGATTATTAATGACATTCCTGCGCCAAGCGTCGAGCTTGACGCGCCGCTCCAGCTGCTCGTTACGTCTCTGCAGTACGATTCGTTCCTTGGTAAGTACGCCATTGGCCGTATCAGCCGC
>DASTSD010000012.1:0-10777 GCA_035760845.1 Saccharimonadales bacterium (SeqCode)
CGGTACGTTAGTGAGCGAAGCATTCTTTTCTATCCCAACCCCAAAAGTGGTGCCTGGCGGAGAGACAACCCTTGGTTATCGCACCTGGGCGGGCGACGAGCGCTGGCTCCAGGGGCAAATGGCGAACGTCGCGGTATGGACGGGCTCGAACTTTGGTGATCAGGTGGCTGAGAACGCGGTCGCCGCGGCGCTTACCTCGGGATCGGCAACCGTGGGTGAAATTGGCGGTTTCGCGGCGTATTGGCCACTTGACTTTGATGCTCGTGATTTGGGGCCGAACAACCTCGACGGAGCACTTGTCGGTACCCCGGCATTTACCGAGACCGTACCACGGTGGTACAAGGCTGACGGCACGCCGATGCGGCCGTACCTTAAGACGAGTGGCGGTATCGTTCCGCTCGAATAGATTATCCCGAGGAAAATCTGGTATAATAAGCAAAGTTACGCACCCGTAGCTCAGTGGATTAGAGCACTGGTCTTCGGAACCAGGTGTCGCAGGTTCGAATCCTGCCGGGTGTACCACGCTGAAAATTCACGAAAAAAGGCGCCTCCTGGGTGCTTTTTTCTACGCCCGCACCTGCTAGTATAAAGAGGTAGGACGTTTACATTTTGACGATTATCAACTATAGTAAACCAGTAATTTATGAATCCTCTTAACGACATAGGCCGGCGATTCGCCGACGCACTTCAAGCTGCAGCTACCCAGGCCGACCGCACGGCCGCTGCTAATGGTCACGCCCAAAAAGTCCACGTGACAGGCGCGGGCCGGACGCTGACGTTCGCCTACGAGCAGCTGCGCAATGCTGCCGAGTACACCGAAGAGCACCTCTTGCTCCAGCGCGCCACCCAGCGGTTTTACCGTCGGGCGTTCCTGTCGCGTGACAAAGCGGTTGTCTCGCAAACCGGCGACGAGCTTATTACCGAGCTGACCCTTGCCGGCTACCTGCAAAACGACTCTGTCACGCTTGCGACCGTCACCGAAATCAACAAACTGGCTGGCCAGTACTACGAAGCCTACGAAAAATTCAGGAAAGACCAGTGGACGCTGCATGTCCTAGCCGTCGAGGTAGAGCGCCTGCTTAACGAAGACCTCAAGCGCGACGTTTTCACGCAGTTCTCGTACGATCACTTTCTGAATACGCTCGACCGCAAAAAGATCCCCGGTGGTGACAACCCCGAGTACGAAGTCGCGCTTTTCGTGGCGGTTCACCGCGCGCTGCTCAAGTCGGACCCGGCGACGATCCGCACGGCGCTCTTGCACCGCTATCAGCAGCGCCCTGATTCTGGCGCGTTTACCCAAACCAACAAGATGATCGACTCGTTGCTCGAGTCGCCGATCGCTGACAAGCTGTTTCATCTCGTCAGCCGGCGCGGCGCGGCGCTTCGTATTTTGTGGCGTCTGATCGACGAGCACGAGGATGTCGTCAAGCTGCTAAGCTCGCGCGAGCAGTTCCTTTCGGCGTACGAATCCCAGATCGAGAACGAATACTCCCGCATCAACAGCCGTATCAACAAAGGTATTATCAAGAGTGTCATCTTCCTGATTATCACCAAGGTATTGATTGGTGTTGCTATCGAGGTGCCGTACGACTACCTGATTCACGGCTCGATCATCGCGTTGCCGCTCATCATCAACCTCCTGTTCCCGCCAATTTACATGGTACTGCTGCGCTTTACGTTGCGCCTGCCCGGCCAGTCTAACGCCGAGACGCTCAGCGATATCGTTGACCACCTGTTTTACGGTAACGGCAAGACGGCAGAGAGCTCATCGTACAAGACAGGCAAGGGCTTTGGCCTGGCGTTCAATGTGGCGTATGTGGTGTTTTTCTTCCTTATTTTTGGCGGCGTGGCGCTATGGCTGGTGTCACTCGGCTTTGCGCTGCTGCACCTGCTTATCTTCTTTGCTTTCCTGTCGACGGCAAGCTTCCTTGGTTTCCGCCTGAGCCGCCAGATCCGCGAGCTCGAGGCGATGGAAAGCTCGCAGGACGGCATTACGATCATCCGCGACTTCCTTTATATTCCGTTTGTCGTCGTGGGCCGCTGGATCAGCGAAAAGTACTCGCGCGTTAATATTGTCGCCATGATGCTCGACATGGTAATCGAACTGCCGATGAAAACCGTGCTGCACCTGATCCGCCAGTGGGGCGCGTTTATCGCCAGCAAAAAAGACGAGTTGTAAGCCCTAGCTATTTACAAATCGACCTCTATTTGCTATAGTTTTAGAGTTGTATGGGCCAGTAGCTCAGCTGGTTAGAGCACCTGCCTCTTAAGCAGGGTGTCGTGGGTTCAAGCCCCACCTGGCCCTCCATGCAAAGAACACCTCATATTCGCTACCGGAGGTGTTTTTTGTTTGGAAAAATAAGTACCCGCGTCGTGGCGGGTACTTGAACTTGGCTATTCCTTCGACTTTTTGCCGCTGCCAATCGCGATTTTCTTTGGCTCCGGTAACGCTTTCAGCGGGACGTGAACTTTTAGGACACCTTCCTCCAGGTGCGCATCGATGCCGTCGGGATCGGCGCGTTCCGGTAGGGCGATCCGGCGATAAAAGCTGCTCGAGCTTTCCCGGACGACATATTTCTTATCTTTGTCCTCTTCTTTTTCGTGCTTTTGCGCCTGGATGACCAGTGCACCGTCATCTACCTGGACGTCGATGTCCTTTTGCTCGAAGTTTGGCAAATGCGCCTCAACGACGAGCTCCTTGTTGTCACGCGTGTAGACGTCGGTGGTTGGTATGGTCAGGCCTTTGAGGGGTGTCGCCCAATCATCGCCAAAGAACTGACGCTGCAGGTTGCTGAGCTCTGCGAAGGGGTCGAATTTTATAAGATTTGCCATTATATTTCCTCCTTTCATTATTACTATGGAGAAGCTATAACCGCTTCTGTTTTTAGTTAACAAAATTAGCACTCGCATGTCAAGAGTGCTAATCCTTAGGTGATGTACGCCAGAGATGGTATGGTAGTTCTATGAGTAGTCACAAACCCATCCCCGGAAAATCCGGCCCGGCCCTGCCCGAGCGTATCGAGATTGGTGTAGGACTTGCGCTTCACCGCTTAACCCTCGCTGATAGCGATGAGCTGTACGCGGCGATCGTTAACAACTATGACCATCTGGTGCGGTGGCTGCCGTTTCCCAAGCACACCCATTCGGTCGATGACCTCAATCAGTTCATCGGGCAAAAAATGCGCGAGTGGGAAGACGGCGTGACGTTCGCCTATGCCATAGAAGCTGACAGCCACGCGGTCGGAGTGATTGATATCCGCGGCTTAAAAAATAACGACGCAACCGCGGAGATTGGTTATTGGATCAGCGCTGAGGTGGGCGGCAGAGGTATTATGACAAAGGCGACGGAGGTGCTTAGTGACCTGGCTTTTGAAACATTCAATGTGCCGAAGATCATGATTCGTGCTCACGTGGATAATCATGGCAGTAACCGCGTGGCCGAAAAGGCAGGTTATAAACAGGTGCAGCAATACCAGGACGACGAGGGGCTACATAATGCCTGGGAGCGGGAACGCGTGACTGACGCCGGTCCGTTTTATCATGGCACCAGGGCAGACCTGGCGCCGGGTGATCTGCTGACGGCTGGCTTTCAGTCGAACTACCGTCCCGAAGTGACGATGAATCATATTTACTTTACGGCACTCATAGACGGCGCAGGGCTTGCCGCTGAATTGTCTCGTGGCGAAGGCCGGCCGCGCGTGTATGTCGTAGAGCCGACGGGCGAGTTTGAGGATGATCCGAACGTCACGAACAAAAAGTTCGCGGGTAACCCTACGCGCTCGTATCGCAGCCGCTTACCGCTAAAGATCGTCGGCGAGACCGATGACTGGAAGCGCCTTACGCCCGAAGAGCTACAAAATTGGCGCGAACGCCTGGCGAATATCCAGGGTGAGATTCTTAATTAGCGGCTGACGCGAAACGTTCCTTCAACTTCGTCGTGAAGGTGATCGTGGATAATATAGCTGCCCGTTTGGTTAAGCGTAACGGTAAATTCTTGCCCTTGGTCGAGGTTCTTTTGAGTGACGCCGTCGTAGGGTTTGTGTTCGTCGTGTTGGCCGAACGCCATGAACCGCAATACGTCATCGGTGTTTTTTACGGTGAGAGTGTCACATAGCTTGCCCTCGATATGGGCTGGAGTCATTTTATTGCCGCTGATCGAAATGACATGGCTGGCGCCTTTTTCGCGGCAGGTTTCGGCGTTGGCGGTGCCCGACTCGAATTGGTCTCCGAGCTTCAGCGCGCTGTATGCCGTTGCAGAGGCGAGGATAGCAATACCAATGATGTAGAAGACGATGCGTTTAGGAGAGGATTTTTTCATGCTTGTGTTTATAATACCACGGCGTGGGATTTTTTATAGAGTGGTGTTGGCGTGTGGGCTATACTCGAATAGTAGCGAAAGATGAATGGAGGGGTTATGAAAGACATAAACTACGACTTGGTCAAGCTGCTGCATAAAAAACTAGATACGATCGCACAGCTTGAACGGCACTATATAAATGACGCAGTTAAAGCTAAGTGCCACAGCGCTGAAGCGCTCAGGCGCATACTGGAGGATGAACGGGCGCACGTAGAGGTGCTTGCGCAGGAAATCAGCATGCGAAGCGAGGCGGGTAAGTTTAACTAGCCGCCACGGTGGCGGTGAGCGTCGCCTTGGTGATGACGAGCGGTCGGAGCATTTGCTCGACCTCTTGCCGTTTGGCGCCGAGGTGCAGGTTGATCGGGTCGCTCAGGGCATATAGGTCGAAGACATAACGATGCTGGCCCGAGGGCGGGCAAGGCGCTCCGTAGCCGGTTTGGCCAAAGTTGTTCGTGCCTTCTACGGCATCGATTGGCGGTAGGTCTTCGTCGATATTGGCGACTGTCGCGCTGATATTCCAAACGGCCCAGTGTAAAAAATCACCCTGAGGCGCATCAGGGTCGTGAACGATTAGGGCAAGGCTGGTGGCGGCATCCGGTACACCGCGGATTGTCAGCGGCGGGCTGATGCCGGTGCCCCTGCAGGTGTATTTTTCGGGGAGCGGCTCGCCTGCGCCAAAGGCTGGGCTGCTGAGTGTGAATAACGTTTCCATGATTCCTCCTCTCGCTTAGCCTGTACCTTAATTATAGCGCGCTGTCGCATGCGCGTCTGTATGGATTCTTACAAAACAAAAAGAGCCTGGATGCGGCTCTTTTTGAAATGATACTATTTTGCCGTGGCGGCTTTTGCTGGGTGCTTGCCTTTCCAGGTCGAGCTGTCGACAGCCAGCCAAATATACCACACCAGCGGTAGGAAAATACCAAGCAGCACGAACGCGCCTTCTTTGCCGAGCTTCAGGCCAACGTTGTACATGGCGATATAAACGAACACCGCAGATACGATATTAACGACAGGAACGAGTGCCAAGACGGCCCAGAACCCTTGCTGGCCACCTAACTCCAGCATGATCCAGCTGTTATAGATTGGCACCCAGGCTTTCCAGGCGGGTACGCCGGCTTTTGTAAAGATACGGCCGAGCAAAAAGGCGTGAATCGCGTAAAAAACTACCGTAAAGGCCAGCACGCAGAGCAGCACGAACAAGAACATACCAGCGTTTTCGGCGTTGTACGTCGTAGACGCGCCGCTCTGGTAATAGGGGTCATAATAAGATTGGCCAAAAAATGTTGCGATGTTCATTAGTACTCCTTAGATTATGGGTATATTTTAGCACGAAGCGTAGGTGTAATATGTCTAACAGTGGTAAAATAAGGGCAATGGCAAAATTGTTGAATGGTTCTGAACTGGCCGGTTACATCAAGGAGCGGCAGGCGAGGCAAGTGCGCGCGCTTCGCCAGGCTTCGCATGTCTATCCCAAGCTGGTGATTATAAAAAGCCGGGGCGCTTCGCCGGTGATTGATACATACGTGCGCATGAAACGACGTTACGGCGACGATATTCTTATCGAAACCGAGATCCTGACGCTCTCTGAAGACGAAATGCCCGCCGAAATCGCCCGGCTCAACGCCGACACGAACGTCCACGGCATGATCATCCAGCTGCCGCTTGACGATACGAGCCGTACCGACGAAATCGTCAATCTTGTCGCACCCGAAAAAGACGTCGATGGCCTGGGTAAAAACGCCAAGTTCGACAGCGCCACGGCGCTTGCGATTAACTGGCTGCTTGCCGGCTATGCGGTTGACCTAAAGGGTAAAAAGCTGACGATCGTTGGCAAAGGCCGTTTGGTCGGTGCCCCGCTGGCCCAGCTTTGGCAACGGAGCGGCTACGACGTGACCGTGCTTGATAGGAGCCGCGACGACATGAACGAAGTGCTGCGCGAAAGCGATGTCATCGTGACGGCGACGGGCGTACCCCGGCTGATCACACCTATGATGGTGCCGGTTGGCGCGACGGTGGTTGATGCCGGTACGGCGAGCGAGGACGGCGTGATTGTGGGTGACGTCGACCCGGCGCTTCGCGACCGTGACGATCTTAAAATCACACCCGAAAAGGGCGGCGTCGGCCCGCTGACTATCGTGGCGCTGTTCGACAACGTGATTCAAGCGGCCCAAGCGGTTGCCGCCAAGCAAGACGAAAACTAAACGATTCCGAGCGCTTCTTTGACGCGGCTGACAACTTGCCGCGGCGTAAGGTCGGCCTTGACGATATAGCTATGAATACCTAGGTCGCGCAGGCTCTTTGGCGCTTCTTCTTCGCCAAGGTTGGTCAGGATGATGACGGGGATCTTTTTGCCCCAGTCGTGCGCGCGGATGTGCGTGAGCGCCTCGGCGCCGTCCATGTGCGGCATCTGTAGGTCAAGCAAGATGATGTCTGGCGTAAAGCCTTCGACAAGCTCGACGCCGCGCTTGCCGTTATCTGCAATCTGCACCTCAAAACCATCCGCCTCGAACTTCATACGGTACATTTGGTTGATAACTGGATCGTCTTCGATGATGGCTATTTTGGTCATGTTAGTGTTGCCTTGTTTTTATGCTTCTGCTCCCACTATAGTCCAGTTGTCCGCAAATTGCCATTATGTGGATGACAGGTGTATATTTCCTTATCGTCCCCCTTGGGGTATAGTGAGGGCAATCTAAAGAGGAAAGGCGGTTATATGAAGAATAACGTGACCAAAACCAACCTTATGAAAACGGCGACGTTTTCGGACCCTCGCGGGGAAAAGATGGCTTTGGAGTTATTCCACGAAATGGCGCAGCGAGTACCTGCATACAAACAGTTCTTGAGTGAGCATGCCATCGATCACGCGGCGATCAAGACATACGAAGATTTCACCGCCAACGTCCCGCTGATCGACAAACAGAACTATCTGAGCAAGTATCCTCTCGCTGATCTGTGCATGGACGGGGATATTTTTCATAACGCGATGATTTCGGTCAGCTCCGGCTCGACCGGCGTGCCGTTCTTTTGGCCGCGCGGTGCCGAGCAAAACGAGATCGACACGGCAATGCTGAGCCGAATCTACGACGCATTCGAAATGAACACTAAAAAGACATTGCTGGTGCTGAGCTTTTCTATGGGCACTTGGATCGCCGGGACGCTCCTGATGGAATCATCGATCAAGTATGCTAATGCCGGCAATCCGGTCAGCGTCCTGACGCCGGGAATCGAAAAGGCAAGTGCGATCGATGTCATCAAGCGCTTGGCCGGCCAGTATGAACAGGTCGTGCTCGGTGGTTACCCGCCGTTTGCAAAAGATCTTATCGAGGAAGGCGCACGCGCCGGTATCGATTGGTCACAGCTGCACACCCGGGTGCTGATGGGCGGCGAAAGCTTTAGCGAAGAGTGGCGCGACTACGTACTTGAACTACTGCACTCTACCGACCCGTACTTTGACTCGGCAAATATTTACGGTGCTGCGGATATCGGTATCGTTGGCTACGAGACGCCACTATCTATCTTGACGCGTCGAGTGTACAACGAAAATCCTACAGCGCTTTACGAGCATTTCGGCACAGAGGTCTTGCCGTCGTTGGTGCAATTTGACCCGGCTCGCCGTCACTTCGAAAAAGTGGGTGAAGAGCTTGTCGTCAGTTCGCGCTCGGGCATCCCACTGGTACGCTACAACCTCAAGGATACTGGTGGCATTTTGGCGAGGGACGAAGCGCTCTTGCCGGTTCATGACGAACTGCAGCAAAAGGCCTCAGAGGCTAACGTCGATATTGAAATGAACGATCTACCTTTTGTGTACCTGAACGGCCGCAAGGATTTCGTGATTACTATTTACGGCGTCAATGTTTATCCAGAGAACATCAAGGCAGCCCTTATCGACCCGCGGCTGCGCCAACTAGTCACTGGCCGCTTTACGATGGCGACCATGATGGATGACAATATGGACCAATCGTTCGAAATCAACGTTGAGCTCGCTAAAGACGCCGCCGCGATGATCGATGATCAAGCCAAAGTGACGGACGTCATCGTCGAGGCACTAACGCGGCTCAACAGTGAATACCGCAAGCTGCATGAGGTGGTCGGAAACAAGGCGCGCCCGCAGGTTAGGTTGGTGGGCTTTGGCGACCAAAACTACTTTGCGCGCGGAGTAAAGCACCGCTGGACGAAAAAGAAAGAACAGGAATAAATGGGACAGGGAAAACTAGTACCAAACGACGTATCTTTAACGTGGCCGGAGGAGCTGCGTAACGCGGCCAAGCACGGCAAGTGGGACGAATCCAGCTGGCAGCCGCGCGTCATCGAGATGAAAGGCGAGACTTCGGAGCGGGAGCTAAAGAACCTACTGGAAGAAGAAACGATCAGGGGCGTGATTGACAATTACGACGAGCAATACGCCGAACTGATTGTCAGCCGGCGCCCGGGACTGTACCAATCGTCGTACGAAGAAAAGGTGCGTATCCTGGAGGGCGAACTGGCTGAGCATCACGCCGACAGCCACGCCTGGCAAAAAGGCTCGTGGGTGTACTATCCATGGAGCGGCCTGCTGGTGCATGTCATTGCCCGCGAGCAGTTTTTAGAGCTTCGCAGTACGCGTAACCGCAACCTTATTACAGCAGAGGAGCAAAAAAAGCTCGAGGCCTTCAACGTGGCCTGCGCCGGTATGAGCGTGGGGAGTAACGCGGCGATCACTGTTGGTATTACCGGTATTTCCCAACAGCTCAAGTTGGCTGACGGTGCGGTAATCAGCGGCTCGAACCTCAACCGTATCGTGGCCGGCGTGAGCGACGTGGGGCTTTCCAAGTCGCTCGTTATCGCGCGCAAGCTCTACGAAATGAACCCGTACGTTACCATTGAGCGTTTTGGTGCCGATATCACTCCTGATAACATCGCTGACTTTTTTGAAAAGCCGTGGCCGATCCACGCCGTGGTAGATGAAATCGACAACCTGATGGTCAAAGTAATGCTGCGCGTCGAGGCGCGAAAGCGCGGCCTGCCGGTCGTTATGGTGACCGACCTTGGCGATAGTGCCATGCTCGACGTCGAACGGTTCGACCTCGATCCTAACTTGCCGCTGTTTCACGGTATCGTCGAGAACGTCGAAGACCTGCTGACGAAAAAGGTAGAAAAGCAGGAATTCCTAAAATACGCCATGTCGATTATCGGTCCTAAGAATGCATCAATCCGTACGCAGGAGTCGATCATGCAGGTTGGCCGTGAACTAGCCGTGCAGCCGCAACTGGGCGGCGCCGCGATTATGGCCGGGTCGGTGGTGGCATACGCCCTTCGTAAAATTGCCCTTGGTGAGGAGTTAAAGAGCGGCCGTACGATCATCTCACTTGACGAAGCCCTGCTCGAGAGTCACCATACCGAAGCATACCGCCAACAACATCGGGCAACGACCGAGATGATGGAACGGGCGTTTGGCTTGCTGTAGCCTTTACATTATCCAGTAAAACGTCGTATTCTTAAGTAAATGCTTGAGCTTATCTGCGCATGTCTATCGGCAGTCGGAAACCTAGGGTTGGCCGTACTTGTACTTGCCAAAAATTCTCATGCCAAGATGAACCGCTATTTCGCGCTGTTTGCAGGGGCGCTAGCCTTTTGGTCGGTCTTAAACTACATTTCGCTGCATCCTATCATCTTTGACCAGCTGACATGGATTCGGATCGTCATGGCAGTGGTTTCGCTAATGATGCTTTTTATGCTGCTGCTTGCGAATACATTTCCTTCTGGAGCACAGCACTTCAAAAAGATAGAAGGGTGGTTTGGCTTTTTTGGCGGGGTGGTAGCGCTGCTGGCCTTGTCGCCATGGTTGTTTACGGATGTTCACTACATTGGTGGGCAAACGCAGCCGCAGCCAGGCCCAGCAATGGTAGCGTTTGTCGTGTACGTGCTGGCGACCCTCGCGCTTTCGGTCGGCATTTTGCTGCGCAAATTCCATACGCTTAAGGGTGTTGCTAAAGAATACGTACGTTACGGCCTGATCGGCATTATCATTACGTTCCTGCTACTCCTTATTTCAAATTTCGTCGTGGTGCTGGCATTCAAAAGCTCGGCACTCGTCGCATTTTCGCCGCTCGTGGCGCTTATTTTTACGGCAAGTTTTGCCTATGGTATCGTGCGGCGACGCCTTTTCGACGTGCGGCTGATCGTGACGCGGTTTGTTGCGTACCTGCTGCTCCTGCTGTTTGCCGGCGCGTTTTATGGGCTTTTGATTGCCATCCTACCATTCTTTATTACTGGCATTTACCCGAGTTTCACACAGGTGCTCGTGTCGACGGCTGTGGTGGGCGTGCTAATTCTGTTTGTCGAGCCGCTCAGGCGCTTCTTTAACCACATTACTCGCGAAGTGTTTTACCAGGACGATTACGATACAAAAGATGTCCTTGACGAGCTGGCGACCGTGCTCGT
>DASTSD010000013.1:0-7588 GCA_035760845.1 Saccharimonadales bacterium (SeqCode)
AAGCGGCTGGCGTCATTCACACCGATTTTGAACGCGGATTCATTGCCGCCCAAGTGATTAACTACAACGACCTGGTCACCGCCGGCTCGGAAGCAGCCGTCAAAACCGCCGGCAAGGTCGCGACCGTTGGCAAAGACTACATCATGCAGCCCGACGACGTCGTCGAGTTCCGTTTCAACGTCTAAAACAAAACCTGCGCCTTCTTTGAAAGCGCAGGTTTTTCGTATCAAGCTATCATTATCGTCGGTGCCATGGGTGGCCGTGGTGGCGCATGTGCACGCTTGGCAACATCTCCACGTCGGTGGCAACGCTTCCCTGGGCGTCCGTCAGCTCACCTAGGACGTCTTTGCGATCGCCATCGTAAATCATCGCCATCATCCATTTGTTCTTGTATGTCGTATCGACCGATCGGGTCGTCTGGGCAATTCGGTAGCCGCGCGGGATAGTAATGTCTGAACGTGCTGACTGGTTGTAGCGGGCTGGCAGGGCCGACTCGTTAAAGTCGCCAGAGCGGTCGTATCCTCTTGCAAAGACATACGTATCGCCCGCAAGCGTCGCGCTGGAGCAAGCCGGGTGCGGCAATACTACTTTGTACGTGACCGTACGGTGGATCTTGTCGAACGAGACCGAGCCGGTCAGGCCGTTGAGGTTGGACTGGCAAGGGTTGATGACTGGGTCGACCGATACCGTCACGACTGCCGTGTCCGACGCCATGCCATCTGTTATCTTGTACGTAAAACTGTCCAGTCCGCTGTACCCGGTGTTTGGCGTGTAGCGAAGCCCGCCCTCGGGTGACTGCTTGACGGCCCCATTGGTTCCCTGAGTAAAGCTATCTATTTGCAGGTGCTGGCCTTTGTCATTCCCCAGCACGTTGATGTTAACGGTCGATTCCTGGTTGACCTTCGCGACGTCGTCAACGGCATCAATCGCTAGAGCCTCCCGTGACACGGTGACGTCGGTCGGCGCGTTCATGGCCGATGCCGACAATGACAATCCCGCGGCAACCGTAAAAGTTGCGACGAGAAGAGAGACTGCTCTCTTTTGAACATTCATTAGCGTTTCCCCTTTTTTCTTCCACTTGGTTTATAAAGGCTTGCCGCTAGCAAACAAGTCAATTCTCATTATATCAACCGTCATATTGCCGGCAAATTTCGGCGCTTTGGCGCGGGTTCGTTTAACAGATGGTGTGAAATATTTTATACTATCATTTTGGCGCTTCGGCACCCACCTTAGGACCGATGGCGTATATTATTCCCGTAGTGAAATAAACGACATGTTGGGAGGAACCGGCGACCCAGAGCAACGACGAACTGCGGCGGCTTCGGCGTGAGAGGCTGTAAAAACGTATAATTCCAAAAGATGATGGCTGCCGGGATCGCGATGAGGATCCACGGCAGCCTGCCCGTCCGCGGGCTAGCGCTGTGTGGTCAGAGCCTGCGACCTCCAGAAGTCCTCTGGGCGCGCTCCTCCCTCACAGCTCATGGCGATCGTCAGGACCAGTGCTGCTGCCAGCACCGACGAGACGAAACGCCGCGGCGTCATGATTTCGGTCATTTTTTCACCTCCTCGCATCCTCGCCGGGACACATGGCTGCTACGTCCAGCTGACGCCTCGCATCGCTGTCACCTCCCGAAATCTAGATGAGTATATCATACACACATCTACCAACCAAGGAGTCGAAGCAGATAAAATCGTTCGCGGTTGCCTTTTGTACCGGCAACTTCGCTGTCACGCTTGTCCTGGACGGTAAAGTACTGTTTGGCCCACATCTCAAAATCTTTCAGGATTTGGCGGCGGACCGCGTCGTTCTTTATAATTCCCTTGTTTGTCTGGTGCTTGCCCGCCTCGAACTGCGGCTTGAGCATCGCGGCAATCATCGTATTTTCACCACAAAGATTTTTGGCGAGATGCGGCAAAATCTCGCGGAGGCTGATAAACGACACGTCGATCACGATGATATCCGGCTTCTCCTCTGGCAGATAAAAATCGCGGATGTCGGTCTTTTCATGTAGTTCGATCGCCGGGTTGCCGCGCAGGCTCGGGTGGAGTTGGTCGGTGCCAACATCGACGGCGAACACTTTTTTTGCACCGTGCTTTAGCGCGTAATCGGTGAACCCACCAGTGCTGCTACCGACGTCAAGCACCGTTTTGCCCCTAAAATCCAGCTTCAAAAGCTGCGCCACGCTGGCAAGTTTTAGCCCTGCCCGGCTGACGTACTGTTCCTCGGCAGTCAGCCGCAGGTCGGCAGTTTCTGCAACGAACTGCCCCGGCTTCGAGGCCGGCTTGCCGTCGACCGTCACTTTGCCCAGTTTGATCCAGCTTTCCGCCTGTGAGCGGCTGGTGGCCAGGCCACGGCGGGCCAGTTCGATATCGAGTCGTTGTTTTGTCATTAGATTAATTATGAACTATTACAAATATTTAGTCAAATCAAGGGTACATGATCCGTTCGATCTCGCGAGTCACGCTGGCGATCGCCGCGTAGCTCTGCCCCTTGGTCATGATAGTCAGCAAATATTTGCCTTTCGGGTGCATGACAATCGCCGTGTCGTGAATGTAATCCCACAAAAAACCGACCTTATCGTACACCTTGTCCGAAGCTGCGACACTGCCGGTAGCTATGCCATATTTGTACGGGTGGCGGCTAAGGTTGTAGAGCAAGCGGTCGCGGTTGGCACCAGGGCGAATCAGTGTGCCGTTATCCAGCCCTATCATAAATTTGTTCAGGTCGGCTGCCGTCGTGTGCGTGGCATCGGGCGCCATAAACGTCGTGCCCGTGCTAAAGCCCAGTGAATAAATAGTATTGTTGATATTCTGCCGGCCAAACTGCGCGATCCATGCCTCGGCGCACGGGTTGGTCGACGCGACCGTCATGCGGTCAAAACACTCCGCCACATCGGTATCGAGCATGGGGTCGTTCCAGTGGATCTGTCCTTTGTCGATACGGTCGAACAGCATTTTTGCTACGAACAACTTGTAGGTGCTGCCGCTCGGGATACTCTCGTGCTCGCGCGCGGCCGCGTACCACTTTTGCCCCTCCAGCTGCTGCACGACGATATGCATGTTCCGGCTGTTAGCCGTATCGGTTACGTACGCCTGCAGGCCAGCCTGCGTTGCCGTGTAGCGGTGATTGTAAATCACGCTCGGCAGCACGTCAACGAATGTCGCGTTCAGCGTGATACTATCTGCTCCGACAAGCAGCTGCTCGCGTATTTGTTTTACGAGGCTGGCGCTGTCGATCGCCCGGCCGGTCGCACCTGTCGTCCGCCCGGATTCGCGCCCGTCGACAAGGTCGATGTTGGTCTGACCCGCCGGCACCCCTACTTTTTTGTTGATAGTTGCCAGATAAGCCTCTACTTTGGCACTATCCACCGCCAGTGTCACGTCACCGCTCGGCGCGGTTTTTAGCAGGATCCAGGAGGCCACCTCGCTGTCGCTCGGCGCGAACTGCTGCGTATCCGCCTTGATAGCGACTTTTCTCTTAAGCACCACCTCAGCCTGGGCTCGCACCTTGGCAAGATCCTGCAGCGTCCGGCTAGGAGGCGTACGCTTTGTCGGCACGCTGAGCGTCGTGGTTTTGCCTAGCTGCAGCTGCGCCGTACTGATAGCCTTTTGCAGAGCCCCGGCGTCTACGGCACTTCCGGCGAGTTCTGCCGTGGCTGTTAACTTGCCTCCTTTAATAGCCAGTCGTGCATTTTGTGGCGGGAATGACAAGTCCTTGCTGCGAGCGGCAGCGAACGCGGCGAAGGGCACTTTGTCGTAATAAACATCGGCCTGCGTTACATGCACCGGCTGCCATAAAATAGATCCCGGAATCAGCCGCTGCCATAGCGGGTACCCCTGCAGCTGCCCCACCATGTCCTCGGTATTCGGCACGGCACCCATCACCCCAAGCGGATACGTTACCGATTTGTCGCCGCCGACGGTCAGGGTGATTTTTGAGGCGGCAAACTGATCAGTAATTACTTTGGCCAGCTTATCATGGGGCGCATACGCCACGTCGATACCGTTTACGGTAGCAAACGGCAACGCCCGGTCGGCCGGGTACGCCAGCTGCGCTGCGATTATCAGGCCAAAAACAAAACACACCGCCAAAAGCAGTCGCCGGTGTGTTTTTCGTTTTGGTAAATACAGGCGGTACGAATCGCCAAGCCACTTGGCTCCAAGCAGTACTACCCGTGTATGCGCTGTTTGTTTTGCGCCGTCTTGGCGTGTTGGCATACAACTATTGTAGCACCCTGGGGGCGGCTATTTTTTGCGTTCGCGGTATTCGCCGGTCTCGGTGTCGACCGAGATGATATCACCGGTCTTGATGAACGCAGGCACTTTCACTACGAGGTTGGTTTCGAGCGTCGCATCCTTGAGGACGCTAGTGGTGGTATCACCCTTTACGACGTCTTCGGTGTACGTTACCTCGAGATAAATGTTCTTCGGCAGCTCGACGTTGATCACCTTGCCGTCAAAGAACTGGAGCGTCAGGTTGTCGCCCTCTTTCAGGTAACCAGCGGCCGTATCCACGATATCAGCAGAGAGTTCGAACTGTTCGAACGTTTCTGGGTCCATGAAAAAGAACGTTTCGCCGTCGCTATACAGGTACTGGACGGTTTTGTTGGTAACTTCGGCCGGCTCGATCTTGTCCTGACCCTTGAAGGTCTTAGGAATCACGCTGCCGTCAATCAAGTTCTTCAGCTTGACGTTCACGATGCTACCACCGCGGCCCATAACCTTTTGGCCATATTCGGTGACGCGGTATGGCTTGCCGTCGAGCTGGACGACCGTGCCTTTTTTGAGGTCGGTTGGTTGGTACATTAAAACTTCCTTTCACTTTACGTGCAGTTCAGCGGGTGGCGTCCGGCGGGGCAGCACCCGAAAATGTTTTATCCCGCATGCGACGGATAAAAATTTTCAGGGGCGGACCGGGCGACAGGACCCGCGGTAGGTTGCATTAGTTAGACGTAACGAATGGAAGCAGAGCCAAGTGACGGGCGCGCTTGATAGCGACAGCGAGCTGGCGCTGTTGCTTGGCGCTGAGGCCGGTCTTTGCAACTGGTTCGATCTGGCCGTACACGTTAATGAAACGCTGCAGGGTCTTTACATCTTTGTAGTCAAAGTAGACAGGAGTGTCTTTTTTGAATCGCTTAGCCATTTATATTCTCCTTAGAATGGAATTTCGCTTAAATCAATTGGTTTGTCGTCGATGTCTTCAATCACGACATCGTCAGACTTTTTGCGAGGGGCACCTTGGCCGCCCGCTGGTGAGCCGGCGTTGTCGCCGTTTGGCCCGTCAAGGAAAGTGACGTCGGTCGCAACAACTTCTACCTTGCTGCGCTTTTTGCCGGTTTCTTTGTCGTCCCAGCTGTCCTGGCGGAGGCGTCCCTGCACGAGGCAGCGGCGACCCTTGGAGAGGTACTGGCTGACCAGCTCCCCTAACTTTTCCCAGGCAGTGACGTCAAAAAAGTCAGCTGCGTCTTCCTGGCCGCCGCGATCAACCGCGATCGAGAAGCTAGTGATTGTCTTACCGGTCGTTGTGGTGCGTACTTCTGGGTCGCGCGTAAGGCGTCCCATCAAGATTACTTGGTTGATGCTTTTGGCCATATTCCCTATTCCTTTTCTTCTGTTTCTTCGTTTGCCGCGTTAGCTTTGGCTTCTTCGAGCGCCTTGCGTCCCTTTTCGTCTTGCTTTACGAGCAGGTAGCGGAGTACTTCGTCGGTGATGTTCAGCGTGTTGCTGATCTTGAGCGGTGCGTCGGCTGGAAGCTCAAGGTCCATGTAGACGTAAACGGCAAAATCTTCGCGGTTGATCTTGTAAGCGAGTTTTTTCTTGCCCCAGTTGTCTTCCTTGGTGATTTTACCACCGGCGCCGGTGATGATTTCGCGAACTTTCGCGAGCGGAGCGTCGAGGTCAACCTCGAGGTCCGGGTGAATAAGAACGGTAAGTTCGTATTCCTTCATATAAGTTTCCTCCTCTGGAATCCTTATGGATGCTTGCCGCTAAGGACAAGCCGAGTTAATAACCCCTTAATTATACCAGAGAATCATAAGAAATACCAGCCTTACACCCCCGTTTAAAAGCGGAAGAGGCGAAGCCCACGAGGGACTCCGCCTTTCCTAAGAACTACCGGCCACCCCGGAGGGCGGCCCCGAACGAGGGCACTCACTTGCTGCGCAGGAGCCCCACGCACTGCGAACACAGCCGGTGGCCCCGCGACCAGTCGTCCGCGACGCGCCGGAGCGCGCCCAGGTTCTCGACCGGCCGCATGACGCAGCGGTTCTTGCAGTGTCCGGGGTTGCGCGGGTCGTGCTGCGGCGCGTCCGGCTTGATCGTGCGGACCTGGTGGAACAGGCCGTGGATCGTCGCGGTGGCGACCTGCGTGACCGCGCCCTGGAGGCGCTGCGTGGAGACGACCGTGGCGACGCCGGCCCTGCTCATCGCGGGCATGTTACCCCTGTCCGGCGTGCGAAGCTCGTAGCCGGTCAGGATGACGCGCAGGAGGTCGTCCGACTTGCGGTCGTTGTAGGGCACCATGAGGCCGCGCGGGTTCACCGCGCCGCCCACCTGGTAGTCGCCGTAGCGGTCGCCTACCTCGTGCACCTCGATCTCGTCGAAGCGCAGGCCGAGCTTGATCTCGGCGCGGAGGCCGTCCAGGTTGATGGACGCGGCCGCGAGCTGGTCGGCGAGGATTCGCAGTTTCACTTTCGTGCTCCCGTCGTTCGTTGTGGGGTACTTCTTAGGACTGGAATAAATTATACTACAAAAGCATTAAAAAGTCAATAAGCAAAACCGTTTTACCCCTCGTTCGAGGCAAGATCGTCCATGCTGCTAATCAGCACTTCGCGGGGGCGGGCACCGTCGGCAGGGCCAATAATTCCCTGCTCTTCCATTTCTTCGATGATACGGGCCGCGCGGGCGTATCCAACACGCAGGCGTCGCTGCAACAGCGAAGTCGAGGCCTTGCCGCTTTCTACCACCACACGGACAGCATCCTTGAACATATCGTCGCCACCTTCGCCACCAAAGTCCATTACGACACCGCCCTTGCCGTTAAGCTGCACCGGCTGGCTGATGATTTCGTCGTTGTACTGCGGTGCGCTCTGCATGCGCAGGTGGTCGGTAATCTTAATCACCTCTTCGTCCATCACCCAGGCACCCTGGATACGCTTTGGCTTGCTCATGCTAGGCGTGAGCATCAGCATATCACCCTGCCCCAGGAGCTTTTCAGCACCGATTTGGTCGAGGATAGTACGAGAGTCGATTTGCGACGCCACCGTAAAGGCGATGCGCGCCGGCACGTTGGCCTTGATAAGGCCGGTAATGACGTCGACGCTTGGGCGCTGCGTGGCAAGCACCAGGTGAATACCCACGGCACGGGCCTTTTGCGCCAGGCGCACGATCAGCGCTTCGACGTCGCGGGCAGCCACCATCATAAGGTCGGCCAGCTCGTCGATCACGATCACGATGTACGGCATCGCGCCGTCTTCTACCTGCTGTTCGTTGCCGTCCTCGTCGGCAACGGAAATCTTTTTGCCGCCCGACTGGACTTTCTGGTTGTAGCTTTTAATATCGCGGATTTTCTCTTCGGCCAGCAGCTTGT
>DASTSD010000014.1:0-3217 GCA_035760845.1 Saccharimonadales bacterium (SeqCode)
GAACTATTACGTCACCGTCAAGTAGGGTGCATCTTTAAGAGTCGCGGTGTATCATAAAAGAGATGACGAATTTCTTTGCTTCTAACCGCGACCAGTTGACGACAAAACTAAAAGGCGGCATTGTCGTGCTGACGGCCCACACTGGCATGCAGCGCAGCAATGACACGGCATTTCGGTTCGAGCAAGAGGCGAATTTTTGGTGGCTGACCGGCATCGACGCGGCGGACTGGTGGCTGGTTATTGACGGCGTTCGTCATAAAACTTGGCTGGTTGCCCCAACGATTAGCAAGACCCAAGAGATCTTTGAGGGCAGCGTGTCACCGGAGGAGGCGCAGCGAACCAGCGGCGTCGATGAGGTGATTGGCCAAGACGACGCCAAGCAGCTCCTTCGTGACCTGGCCAAAAAACACAGCGTCGTGTATACGCTCGGCGAAGAGCCATATGTTGAATACTACAACTTTTCGGTCAACCCGGCCGGCCGCAAGCTGCACGAAATGCTGGGCCGGACGTTCAATGCCGTGCAGGACTGCCGCAAGGACCTGGCCAAGCTCCGCGCCATCAAACAGCCCGAAGAAATCGCACATATCAAAAAAGCCATCGCCATTACTATCGACGGCATGAACCATGTGCGCGAAACCCTCGATGATTACTCGTATGAATACGAGATCGAGGCGGAGCTGACCTACGCGTTTCGAAGGAGCGGGGCGCAGGGACATTCGTTCGATCCGATCGTCTCTTCGGGCAAAAATACCTGCACGTTGCACTACCTGGACAACAGTGCCAAGCTCAAGAAAAAGTCGCTGCTCCTTATGGATATCGGTGTGCGCTACAAAGGGTATGCAACCGACATCGCCCGCACCTATGCCCTCGGCGAGCCGACCAAACGCCAGCGTGATGTTCATGCGGCGGTGCGGGATGCCCAGGCGCGGATCATCCAGTTGCTTCGCCCCGAACTTTCCGTCGAGCAGTACCAGCGCGACGTCGATAAAATTATGGGCGAGGCGCTCATGAGTCTCGGGCTTATGAAAGACGCGGGCGACGAAGCTTCGTATCGCAAATACTTTCCGCACGCTATCGGCCACGGGCTTGGTGTCGACGTGCACGAAAGCCTGGGCGGGCCGCGCTTTTTGCAGCCCGGCATGCTGCTGACAGTCGAGCCGGGCATCTACATTCCGGAAGAGGAAATCGGCGTCCGGATCGAGGACGACATATTGATAACCGATAAGGGTCGTACCAACCTCAGCGCGCGGCTCTCGACAGATTTATAGGTTGCAGGTATAGTAAGGACAGCTTATGAAAAAACAATTTTTTGTGTTTGTTTTACGATGGATACTTAATTCGATCGGCCTGTGGGTGGCGGTGCGGATTTTTGGGACGGGGTACGATAATTCCGAGCTTGCCGCCGGCGTGTGGGTGTTCTTGTTCGCCGGGCTCATTTTCTCGATCGTCAACACCGTGTTGCGACCGGTCGTTATCATTCTGTCACTACCGGCAATCCTGCTGACGCTCGGGCTGTTTACCGTGATCGTCAACGGCTTCATGGTGTACATTTCGCTGATTCTCGCTCCCGGACTCCATATGACATTCTGGAACTCTGTGCTGGCCGGAATCGTGTTAAGTTTGGTAAACTATATAGTAAGTAGCGCGTTGGAATTACAGTATGCCCGCCGCCGAGAGGAAAGATAAATGAGTATTGATAGCATTTTACAAATCGTGACACTTGGCTCTGCCGTTTTGATGGTGGTCGCCATCCTGTTGCAGCAGCGCGGCGCTTCGCTTGGTGCCGGTTTTGGTAGCTCGGGCGAGCTGTATACGACCCGCCGCGGCCTGGACAAAAACCTTTTCGAAGTCACGATCGTCCTGGCTGTCGTGTTTGTGCTATCGATTTTGGTAGGCCTGCTACTGCCGGCATTTAATAGTTAGAAAGCGAGCGTATGGCGGACGAAGAACGAGGGTGGAGGCAGTTTCAGCGACTGACGTTTGACAGCAAAAAAATGTCCCGCCGGGTCAAAAAGGCCGAAGGCGCGACCATGCGTCACGCCCGCAAGTTCATCGTAACGCGCCTTGATAACATCCGTAGCGTTCGCCGGCATATCATTGCCTGGCTGCTTCTAGTTGGCGCTATGATTATTGCCGTTGGCGCGCAGTATGTTTGGTTTCAAAACAGCTACAAAACGACCGCTGCAGCTAGGGGTGGTACGTACGCCGAGGCACTGCTTGGCCCCATTGATACGCTTGATCCGCTGTACGCGTCGTCCAACGCCGAGCTTGCTGCCAGCCGCCTGATGTTCTCGTCGCTCTTTAATTACGACGAAACCGGCCACTTGCACGGCGACCTCGCCCAGAGCATGTCGGTCGATAAAACGGGCCGCGTTTACACGGTTAAGCTACGACCGGGCGTTATGTGGCATGACGGCGAGCTGCTCACGGCCAAAGACATTGCTTTTACCGTTAACCTTATCAAGAATCCCGAGACCCGTTCGTCACTACGTATCAACTGGCAGGATATCGATGTCAGCGCGCCGGACGACGCGACGGTCAAGTTCAAGCTGCCGGCCGTTTACGCGGCATTCCCGAATGCGTTGACGTTTGCCGTGCTGCCGGAGCATATTTTAGGCAAGGTGGCGCCGGGCGCAATCCGCGAGAACACCTTTAGTCGCTCGCCTGTGGGCAGTGGGCCGTTCGCGTTCCGGCTGTTGCAGCGAACCGATGCTGTGCATAAGGGCAAGGTCGTCCACATGCTCGCCTTTGATAAATATTACGGTGGTGCACCACTTATTAACCGGTTCGAAATCCATGCCTACGACTCCCAAGAGGCCATAGTTCAGGCACTTCGGACAGGCGAAGTCAGTGCCTCGTCGGACCTGTCGGGCGCCAACGCCGATCATATCGACAAGCATAGCTACAATGTTATCGACAAACCGGTCAGTAGTGGCGTGTACGCACTGTTTAATACCACGAGTCCTATTCTTAAGGACCTCAGTGTTCGCTTTGCACTGGAACTTGCGACAGACACCAATGCTATCCGTGAAGCGCTTTCGGCACCGGTAGCAGCGCTCGACCTGCCTTTTACGGCCGACCAGCTAACTGGCGACAGCATACCGCACGCGCCGCCGTACAATATCGCCAAAGCGGAGGCCGTGCTGAAAAAAGCCGGCTGGGTGATGAAAGGTACCGTGCGTGAAAAGAAGGGCCAAAAACTTGCTATTACTATCGC
>DASTSD010000015.1:0-2910 GCA_035760845.1 Saccharimonadales bacterium (SeqCode)
ATAACCTAATCCTGTGTAAGTTGCCGCATCGTCTTTATGAGCTGAGGTAAATCTTTTCCAATTTTTTCAAAGAAAATCCTATCGACTGATTCCACGACAACTACGGCTTTATTAACAAGTTCGAGTCCTGTTACTGTCGGAGCGAGCGTAACCGCACGCCCGTCATACTTACTTTCGTGTCGGCTCACAAGACCTTTCTGTTCTAATTTGCGTACAACTTGCGAGGTCATCATAACGTCAGTATGCGCAAATTCGGCTAGTTGTTTTTGGGTGAGCTCACGCTTGTTTGCCGCATATGAGAGCGATGCAAGCAGAACGAATTGTGTATGAGTCAAATCAAATGGTTTTAGCGCGGCCCGCTGTTTAGCTTGCCACTCATTACTTAATCGCCACAGCAATAAACCCGGACTTGCATTGGCTTGGCGAAACTCTGTCGCTAATTCTGTATTATTCAACTTCTACTCCCATAGTGCTGGCAATGAGCTTAAAATCCTGCTCCGGTATTTCAAACAATCCAAAACGAAACATATAGCCCCATTTTGATGTATCCTTAATAAAACTAAGATGATCTATGAGCGGACGAATAGGTGTTTCTTGGCACTTTTTAAAGTCAACATTGCGGCGCCATGGAGTGAAGCCAGGCATCATTTCTACCTGATATAGCTCCTCATCGGCGATTTTACCAATAGCCGTAAATGCTTGGAGCGGCTCATCGCCTTCAAATTCAACTTTTGGTGAATAAAAAACAATCCAATCTTCGGTCTTTAATCGCTTCAAGGCTTGAGGTTTACCGTGGTTAGCCTGCGTGAATCCACCTGCTACGCCGCGCATGACATGATTGCGACTAACAGTATTTATCCAATATTTCATATGCGCTCCGCTTTTTTAATAAGGTTGGCAGTCGACTTCTCCAGATCGGCTTGCTGGTTCTTACCAAGTATCTTCGCCCAAAGCCACGCGAGCGGCCCATGGAGCGTCACAGTAATGCTCACTATCGTTTGACCATTTTCTTCTGTCAGAAGATGATCGAACGTAAGTTTGGCTCCAGGCAAATGTGAAACATCAATAAAACGGCGATTAGGTTCGATAGTAATAATAGTGGCTTTGACTGTTGGGCCACCCTTCGGCTTAATTACGTAGTGGCCGCCCTCAATGAACGTATCAGTAAGCTTTGCCCATTCAATACCTTCATCATACTCAGCCCAACGATTGATATCCGCCCAGAGGCTAAAGATATTCGTTGGTTTCGCTATTGTAGTTTGATGCGTTTTAGCAAGTGTAATCATGTCCATATAATAAGCGCGCTTACTATACGTGTCAACCTGACTTACTCCTATTGCCCTCGGGGAGTCGAACTCAAAATAACAGAGATGAGGGTAAAAAGAAAAGCCCCACCATATAATTGGTGGAACTTTTCTTATCTGGATAATTTCTTGGTGACCTCACGGGGAATCGAACCCCGATTGCAAGGATGAGAACCTTGTGTCCTAACCGTTAGACGATGAGGCCAAACTCCGATAAATAGTAGCATATTTGCCGCCTCTAGTCTAGCTCTATACAAGCCATATCTCTTCTTGATAAACCAAGCCGTTTTCGGCATAATAACCAGTAGCACAATAGTTATTTAAATAGGGGGCAGTAATCCAACCACTGACGCTCACACGCTTTTGGCACCGCCGCATCTGCGAGGCGGTCATCTTGGTGTCGGCCACGATTCTTGCCCTATACACTTGGGCGTACCTTGCCCACGTCGCCGAGATAGGAGCAGGGCTGTTAATAAACGACATGGCAGCGCTTTTTGCAGCCATATCACTGGTAGCAGGAGTGGTCGCGTACCTGTGGGCGCCGCAAAAATACAATTTTTGGGCATCGTACGCGGTGTTCGGCCTGCTGTGCGCCATGGTCGCCACGCTCGTGCTCAGTACGGGCGGCGTCATGTCGCCGTTTATTGCCCTCTGGATGCTGGCCGCGGTATTTTGCGGCGTGTTCGGCCTGTATGGCATACTGCCACTGCTGGCGCTCAGCTTGATTTACCTGGCACTGCAATACGCAGGCGGTTCACTCACCAAAGGCATGATTATTACCGTAGGCTTGGCCGGCGAACTACCGCTGGCGGTCAGCTACCTCATATGGCACGGCAAAGACGCGCCGGTCAAAAAACAAGATAGTAACGGCGCCTACGATGCGCTGGCCTCGGAATTTAGCCAAGTAACCGAAAAATCCGAGGTGGTAATCAACGCCATCGCCGATGGTGTCATGGCACTTAACGGCAAGGGAGTCATCCAGCTGATCAACCCGGCCGCCCAAACCATCACGGGGTGGAGCAAGCAAGACGCCCTGACACTCGACTACAAGACCATCCTCAAACTGCTCGACAAGAACGATCACGAGGTAACGCCCGCTAACGACCCCGTGTCGCAGGCGCTGGCTACCAATAAAGAGGTGAGCGCCAACGACCTGAGTCTCGTCACTAACGCCGGCAAAAAGATCCTTGTCTCGGTTATCGTGTCGCCGGTAGGGCAGCCGGGCGCCGGCGTGATCGTGGTATTCCGCGATATCACGCTCGAAAAGCGCGACGAGCGCCAGCAAGCCGAGTTCATCAGCACGGCCGCCCACGAAATGCGCACGCCGGTCGCCTCGATCGAGGGCTACCTCGGCCTGGCGCTTAACCCGGCCACCGCGCAGATCGACGAAAAAGCCCGTGATTTCATCAACAAGGCGCATGAATCCGCCCAGCACCTTGGCAATCTCTTTCAGGACCTTTTGGACGTCAGTAAGGCCGAAGATGGCCGCCTGACCAACAACCCTAAGGTCGTTGATGTCGTGGCCTTTACGCACGATATCGTCGAGGGCCTCCAGCCAAATGCGGCCGTTCATGGTCTCGACGAGCCGCCGGCAAAGGTACAGCCC
>DASTSD010000016.1:0-5961 GCA_035760845.1 Saccharimonadales bacterium (SeqCode)
GAGTACATCGAAGAGCCAAAGCGCGAACTCGACAAGAACTTCCTAATGCCTATCGAAGACGTATTCAGCATTAAGGGTCGTGGTACTGTTGCTACCGGCCGTATCGAGCAGGGTATCGTTAAGCTTAACGACGAAGTTGAAATCGTTGGCGTTAAGGCAACTCAGAAGTCAGTTGTTACTGGTATCGAAGCCTTTAAGAAGAACCTCAACCAGGGTCAAGCTGGTGACAACGCCGGTCTGCTTCTCCGCGGTATCGAGCGCGACCAGATCGAACGCGGTCAGGTTGTTGCTAAGCCAGGTTCGATCACTCCACACACCGAGTTCGAAGCTGAAGTCTACATCCTTAAGAAGGAAGAAGGCGGTCGCCACACTCCATTCAGCAAGGGTTACAAGCCACAGTTCTACTTCCGTACTACGGACGTAACTGGTGAGGTTGAGCTCCCAGCTGACAAGGAAATGGTCATGCCTGGTGACACTGTAACCTTCAAGGTTAAGTTGCTCGCACCTATCGCCATGGAACAGGGTCTTAACTTCGCTATCCGCGAAGGTGGCCGTACCGTTGGTGCAGGTGTTGTAACCAGCATCACCAAATAATAAACGGCACTAGCTGTTTTAGAGGCCTCGGCATTTCGCCGGGGTCTCTTTTGTGAGTTTGTATAGTAAATAAAATCCGAGGATCCCTATGCGTCATTACAGAAAGACATTGCGGCAGTATGCGAAGTTCAACCAGGATGATAAGAAGCTTGGCGAGTGCACATTCTGCAACGAGTACAAGATAAAAACCAATATCATCTTCGAGAACGAGACGATGTTCGTTATTCCCAACCGGGTCAAATACGATATGTTCGAGGGCCAGCGCGTCACCGACCACTTTATGGTGATACCCAAGCGGCATGTTGAGACACTCGGAGAATTCACGCAGCAAGAGTCGATAGATCAAATGAAAGTCGCGGGAGAGTATGAAAAACAAGGGTATGACGTATATGCCAGGGGCGTCGGCAATCCTACGAGGACGGTCAAGCACCAGCATACCCACCTGATCAAATGCGAGAACAAGCACAAGCTGCCGCGACTATTGTTCTTTATGCGTAAGCCGTATTTCCTGTTTGATATCTAGCGCACCTTGGCAAAACACCGCTAATAGTATAGAATAGACCTGTAATAACAACATTCGCCCCGAGAACTCGGCCAGACGCGAAAGCAAACGCGATTCGAGCAGAGGTTACGGGGTCGTACAAAAAAGGAGATCTCTCATGCCAGAGACCAAAGAAGCAGGCCTGCGTATTCGCATCCGCCTCAAAGCATATGACCACAAGGTCATCGACCAGTCAGCAAAGCAAATCATCGACACCGCGCTTCGCACCGGTGCAAGTATCGCTGGCCCTATCCCACTGCCTACGCGCCGCTCGAGTTTTACGGTAGTAAAGAGCCCGCACGTCTACAAGACCGGCGGTGAAACATTCGAAATGCGCGTTCACAAGCGCCTGATCGACATCACCAACGCGACGCCAAAGACGATCGACAGCCTGCAAAACCTCAGCCTCCCAGCTGGCGTTGATGCAGAAATCCGCATGTAATTAGCGTGCATGCACGTAAAAATCCCGGTGTATTGCCGGGATTTTTTGATTGCCAGGGAGATGGCCGCTGCAGGGTATGCTGCGGCCAGCCGTTCTCGGCCAGCGACCCTTGGTGTGGGGCTGGTGCTGTCTCACGCATCGGCGCTGACGCGTCGCCGGGGTGAATAGGTGGACTGAAGTGCCTGGATGAGGTACGACAGTCGCTTCGCCGTCAGGGGCTGCTTGAGCCACGCCTGGTCGGCGCGTGTCAGCGAGGGGCCGAAAATCTCCCGCTTCACCCGGCCGGTGGGCCAGATGGTGTAAACGTGCCATGTGCCGTGCCACGTCTCCTTGCTGATGACGACAGTGTCTTCGATCTGCTGGATGAGCAGCCGCTTGGTCTCGCGGTCGCAGTCATCAGGCAGGAGCATGTCGAAGTTCTCGTCGAGGAGACGGAGGCCTTCCGCGTGCGCCTTCTGCACGAGCGGACGCAGCGTAGCTGGCGAGTTGTCGCGCTGGTAGCGCACGAAGCCAGCGATCAGGGCGACTAGCACGACGCAGCCGATAAGCCACATCGCGATCATCGCCGGGTCGGGATTAGCCAGGGATGTCATACGCGGTGCGTTGAGCCCGACGACAAAGGCTGTCGGCAGGAACGCGGCCACGTAGAGGACATCTCGTCGTAGCGGGAGCAAGATCGAATCCTTCCTTACGGGGGATGGGGACAGACCTGTAAAATAGTACCACAAAAGGTAGCGTAAGCGGAATATACTATGTGTATATTAATAACTGCGGTGAGGGGAGGTCATATCGACGTCCGACGTTCCGTTCGCCTCTATCTGGTTATAAATATCCTGTACACGTACGGTCAAATACATCGCCCACGTACCAAGCGCTAGAACGAGAAAACTGATGACCGTCCAGTATACCGTTTGCTGGGTAAGGCGGAAGGTGACGAACGGCTTTGGCCCTTTGGCTTTTACGAACGAACGGTAATGTTCTTGTTTTTTTGTTGCTTGTTTTTTCTTGGTTGCCATTATCCCTCCAAGTTATATGTGTTTTTAGTATGCCTCAGCCCCCGCAGCGGTGCAACCCGCTTGAGCTTAGAAAACAATTTGTTATACTGGTAGCAATGGCAAAAACAAAACAAAAACGCCCCCGCACCTATGCCCGTAACCGCGCTGCCGCTATTTCTAGGACAGGCCGCGAAAAGGTTTTCGAATCCGACGGCACGTATTTTTTGAAGCTCGTCGTATTCGTGCTTCTCGGTACGCTATGGCTTAAGTTTGCCCAGCCTGTCTCTTGGCTTGGCGTGCCGATTGGCGGTTTTCCTATAGGACTGCTAGCAGGCCTATTACTGGTAAGTAAATTCGAAAAATACCAGTCTGACCGCAAGATTTGGTATGCCATATTGCTCGTAGTGACGATTATTTGTTACTTTGTGCCGGCTGGTATTGTCATCTAGCGTGGCATAATAGGGGTAAGCGGCAACACGGCCGCTTCTGATTGAGGTGGTGATAGGCATGAGGCCAGCAGCGCAGATGGCACTTGCCGCCGGAACCGTACTGGTTCTGGCGACGACAGGCTGCTCTGGTTCGGATGAGCCCGAGCAGGCGACGGAGACCGTGTGCTCCGAGGCATGCTCGGGCAAAGAGGTGACCGACACGGGCTGTGACAAGCAGGCGGTCGACGCCGTTCCGGCCAAGCCGGTGCGGGTCACGGACGAGCTTCACGGCAAGCTGGGCGTGCGCAAGTCGAACCCCGCGGTGTGCTCCGGTGTCTACTGGGTGAAGTTCACCCCTGATGCCGACAGTACGGCGGCCTTCGAAGTGACGATCACGGTCGACGGCCGTGGCGCCAAGCCGCAATCCTCCGAGCCCGGCAACCCGACGCTGGAGGCCTGGACGGTGGGTGTGTACGCGAAGACCGGCGCCGTCATCACGGCCTGTGTCGTACAGCCGGGCGTTGGTCGAGGGGTCTGCCTCGCCGACACCAAGGCCGCCTGAACCAGCGCGCTTGTCACGCGCACCCGATCGGAATGCCCGTTCCGTACTGGCCGTATGGCCTTTCGCGGGGCGGGCAATTCCTCCCTGTAGAACCATTGACTCAACAGAGTGAGTGTGCTATAGTGTTTAGGTAACTTATTACGTAATAACAACTCGTTCTTGGTGAATTGGTAAGTCCGACTAGAGAGGATACTGCCAGCCACCAAGAATTTTAAGTGGGAGCAAGAGGGCAATGAAAGCACTTCTCGGTACCAAGATTGGTATGACCCAAATCATCAGCGAGGATGGACGCGCAGTTCCTGTGACGCTCATTCAAGCTGGCCCCGTGACTGTGACTCAGGTCAAGTCTGTCGAAACCGACGGCTACAACGCAGTCCAGGTGGCATATGGTGAGGGTAAGAACCTGAGCAAGGCCGTGGCTGGTCATACACAAACAGCCAAAGTGACCCCGAAGCACATTCGGGAATTCCGCGTCGATGAACTTCCAGCCGACCTTAAGGTTGGTGACGTCATCGATGTAACTAAGTTTGAACTGGGCGACATGGTCGACGCCACAGGTACAAGCAAAGGTAAGGGTTTTGCCGGTACGGTAAAGCGCCACAACTTCAACACCAGCGGCCGTACTCACGGTGGCAAGGGTGATGTCCGTAAGCCTGGTTCGATCGGATCGATGTATCCTCAGAAGATCTTCAAGGGCAAGCGCATGGCTGGCCGTATGGGCGCCGAGCGCGTAACCGTGAAGAACCTCGAGGTAGCCTACGTCGACGCCGGCTCAAACCTTATCGGCCTTAAGGGCGCCGTCCCTGGTCCAAAGAAGGGCCTCATCATTATCGGAGGTAAAGCATAATGGCTGAGACTACTAAAAAGGCAGTTTCGACTGCTCTACCTAAAGAAGTCTTCGCAGTAGAGGTGGAGAACCACGAACTGCTGAAGCTCGCGTATGACGCGTTCCTCGCGAACAACCGTCTTGCAAGTGCAACTACCAAACAGCGCGGCGAAGTCAGCGGTGGTGGTAAGAAGCCTTGGAAGCAAAAAGGTACCGGTCGCGCACGTTTCGGCTCTAGCCGTAACCCAATCTGGCGCGGCGGTGGTGTCGTATTCGGCCCACGCGGTAACGAAAACTACAAGCTTAAGCTCAGTACGACCAGCAAGCGCGTTGCGCTTCGCCAGGCACTGACGCTGGCAAACCAGGCCGGCAAGATCGTCGTCAAGGATGTTCCTACGACGGTCAAGACTGCCGAAATGGCTAAGTTCCTGGATGACAACAAGCTCGACCGCAAGGTACTGATGGTTGTTAGCGAAAAGACTCCTGAGTTGATCCGCTCGACTGCTAACCTGCAAAACGTCCTGCTGGTCCGCTCTACCTACCTGAGCGTGTACTACATCCTGAACGCGGACAAGATCATCATGACCCCTGCCGCCCTCGAAGAAGTCAAGAACTGGCTCGCAAAGGAGGAGGCGTAATATGAAGACTATTACCGTTATCCCACGCGCAACCGAAAAGGCCTACCGCCTTTCAGGTGGCAACATCTACGTATTCAACGTTCCGCTTGACGCCAACAAGAACGAAATCAAGGCAGCCGTTGAAGCGCAATTCGAAGTTAAGGTAACGAACATCAAGACGCTCGTCCAGAGCGGCAAGGCAGTCCGTTTCTCACGCGGCAAAAACCGCTACCCAGGCACGACTACCCGCAAGGACAGCAAGAAGGCTTACGTGACGCTCGCCGAAGGCGACAGCATCCAGGTCTTTGACGTTCCTGCCGAAGAAGAGGAGAAGAAGTAATGCCAATCAAAGCTTACAACCCAACTACTCCTGCCCGCCGTGGTATGACCACCGAAGACTACAGCGAAATTACTACCCGCAAGCCGCTTAAGAGCCTTATCAAGAGCAAAAAGCAAAACGCAGGTCGTAACAACACTGGCCGTATTACGGTTCGTCACCGCGGTGGCGGTGTAAAGCGCCACTACCGTCTAGTTAACCACCGGTTGGCTCCAGGCCTTACGGTCACGGTCGAGGAAATCGAATACGATCCGAACCGTTCAGCCCGTATCGCCCGCGTAAAAGACCAGCATGGTTTGTACCACTACATCCTTGCTGACACGCAAATGACCAAGGGCAAGGTGATCGTCAGCGGCGAAGAGGCTCCTGTTGAAGCTTCTAACCGCATGCCACTTGCTCGGATCCCTGTCGGTTCTCAGATCTACGCGATCGAGATCAACCCAGGCAAGGGTGCACAGATGGTTCGCTCGGCTGGCACCAAAGCCCAGCTCATGGCAAAAGAAGGCGACTACGCACAGGTGCGCCTGCCTTCTGGCGAAGTCCGCAAATTCCGTCTGGAAGCAACCGCAGCACTCGGTGTCGTCGGTAACGTCCAGCACCAGAACATCAAGATCGGTTC
>DASTSD010000017.1:0-2665 GCA_035760845.1 Saccharimonadales bacterium (SeqCode)
CAGAGTTTTTTGTCGGTACGCTGGGTGTTCTTGGTAATGACGCTGTGTGCCGCCTCGAGGATCGCGCCAGTACTGCGGTAGTTTTGCTCGAGCTTTACGATCTTGGCACCCGGAAAGTCGCGTTCAAAATTAAGGATATTCGTAAAATCCGCTCCGCGCCAGCTATAAATTGACTGCCAGTCGTCACCCACCACACAGATATTGCGGTCGTCGCCTACAAGGCTTTTTACGATAGCATACTGCGCGGCGTTGGTGTCCTGATACTCGTCGATAAGAATGTGCTTGAACTGGGCGCGCCATTTTTTGCGCGTTTCGGGGTGCTCTTTGAACAGCCGGACCGTCTCGATCAAAAGATCGTCAAAGTCAAGCGCGCCGGCTTCTTTTCGCATTTTCTCGTACAAGCTATATATCTTCGCCACTTCTTTTTGGAACGGGTAGTTGGCGCTGGCCTCGAATTCCTCGGGCGGCACCAGCTCGTTTTTAGCGTTAGAAATCACCGAACTGACGGCGCGCGGCTTGATTTGCTTGTCGCCGATAGATAGCTGTTTCATAGCTTGTTTGATCAAGCCTTGGCGGTCGTCCTCGTCGTAAATGACGTAGTTTGGCGATATTCCCACCTTGTCGCCGTCCATGCGGAGCAGCCGCACGCAAATACCGTGGAACGTTCCCATCCACGGCATGAAGTTGCGGGCGCCGCCGTCTTGACCCAGCAGGTGCCCGAGGCGTTCGCGCATTTCGCGTGCGGCCTTGTTAGTGAAGGTGACGGCTAAGATCTCGTTCGGCCATATACGTTCGTTGGCAATCAAGTACGCAATACGATGAGTGAGCGTTTTTGTCTTGCCGCTCCCGGCACCGGCCAAAATCAACAATGGTCCGGTCGTGGTTTGTACCGCGTCAGCCTGCGCGGGGTTAAGGTCTTGTAGCAAATCCATTAGCTTTATTATACCGAAAAAGCGGTCGTCAAGGTGTCGTAATTTCGACCGACACTAAACAAGCTTCAAAATATAGAGCAGCGCCCCGCCGCCAGCACCGACGAGAAGGATCAAAACAATCCATATCACCCACATCCAACCAGATTTCT
The DNA here is from genome assembly GCA_035760845.1 of Saccharimonadales bacterium (SeqCode). GTDB lineage: Bacteria > Patescibacteriota > Saccharimonadia > Saccharimonadales > Saccharimonadaceae > CAMLKC01. Next base: position 1,082 of record DASTSD010000017.1, read on the forward strand.
TTGGTGCTGGGTGTGAGAGTGGCTGGTGGTAGGTATCTGTGTCATAAATGGAGCCGTTATCTTGGTCTCCGGTGCTTGGTTCCTCTTTGTACTGTTGCGGGATAGAGGTTGGGCCTGCAGGGACGGACTTTTCTTCTGCGCTTGCAGCGGGCGACGTACTTGGTTCTTTGGTTTCGAAGCTCTGCGACGTAGCTGGCGATTCTTCCGCTACCGCTGGCACGCTTTGCTGTGCGTTTTCGTCGTGGGCACGCTTGAGTTCCGCGTGGGTCGTGTCGGCTTCGACCGCCATCAAATCACCGCTGAGCTCCTCTGGAAGCATCGGCTCGACCTCGGTAGGATCCGCTGGGAGTTGCTTATTGGGGTCGTCAACGGATTTTTTCGTGTCATCCGCCATTGGCGCACGGGAGATGTCGTCATTTGCAGCTTCGCTCTCCTCTGACGCTAGGCCGCCAAGTGGACGTTTTTCTACCTTGGCATCAGGCAGAAACGGCGAAGTAAGCGGCGCCGGCATCGTGTCCGGCTCGGTCTCTGGCTGAGGCATCACCGGCGTTGGCTCGGGTTCTACCGCCGTACTTTCCTTTTTCTCGGGAGCGGCGGGCGTCATCATATCAAGGGGATCAGGCCAATCACTGGAGGCTGCTGGCGTGTCGCCGGGTTTTTCTTCAACCGCAGGCGGCTTAGGCGGTTCCACAGGCAAGACAGTCGGAGTAGCCGGTTTTTCTTTTTCTGGCGTATCCACGATAGGCGCTGGAACCGGTGCGGCCGCGGATTCAGACACATCTTTTGCATCCTTCGCGTCCTTCTTTTGCGGAACGACATCGGTGATTTTTTGCGCAGAATTCAGCGGCTCAAGAGTGACGCCTTGGCGCGAGACGGGCTTTGGCGCGTCGGGCTTTTTCATGTCGGCAGACGGGTGAACGACGTCCATGAACCTGCCGCCGCGACGACCAGCCGGAGTTGAATTGGCCGGCTGAACGGTAGCAGAGGCATGTGATGCCTCGGCAGATGCGCGCGGCGCTGGCGCCAACACAGGGGTCGGAGCTGGAGGCGATTTCTCGGGAGTTTTATCTTGCGGCGTATCGTCGGCTGCCTTTTTAGCGGCCTCGGTAACTTTATCAAACGAGAGCTTGTCATCTCCGGTCGAGGGAATATCGAGCGTCTTTTCAGGGGTGCCGTCGGTCTGAGGTTCAGACTTGGGGACATTCGACATCAGGGAATTCACCGCCCGGTCAAGTTCGTCAAAATCTAAATCTTTCATATCCCACCCCTATTTTTTAACCAAATCCGAACCTTTGTGCGCCTTGGCAATGATCTCGCTGAAATTATGTGCATCCAGGCTCGCACCGCCGACCAGCAGGCCATCGACACCGTCAACCGCCAAGTAGTCGGCCGCACTGTCTGACGTCACGCTGCCGCCATATAGCACGCGGACGTCGCCAGCTGCAGCTGCGCCATATAGGTGCTTGATCTGGTTGCGAATAGCCGCGACGGCCTTTTTGACATCGTCGGGCAATGCGTTGTTGCCCGTGCCGATTGCCCAGACAGGCTCATAAGCAATCGTTACCTGCCCTAGCTCTTCGCTGG
>DASTSD010000018.1:0-2600 GCA_035760845.1 Saccharimonadales bacterium (SeqCode)
GACCTTCTCGGAGATCAACAAGTACCAGCAAACGTTTACTACGGCGTTCACACGCTACGGGCACAAGAGAACTTCCCGATTACGGGAAGTTCCGTGCAAATTTACCCGGGCTTCATACGTGCTATCGCCTACGTAAAAGAGGCCTGCGCCATGGCCAACAAGCAGCTTGGCCATCTCGACGCCAAGCGCGCCAACGCAATCATTAAAGCCTGCCAAGAGATCGCGAAAGGTGATCTGCACGACCAGTTCGTCGTGGATGTCATTCAGGGTGGCGCCGGCACGTCCATGAATATGAATGCCAACGAGGTAATCGCCAACCGGGCGCTCGAGCTGCTTGGCCGCGACAAGGGCGACTACGAATACATCCACCCGCTCGACCACGTCAACATGAGCCAAAGTACCAACGACGTCTACCCTACCGCTATCAAGGTAGCGCTGCGGTTCCAGATTGACGAGTTAATCATGGCTATGGACGAACTGCACGGCGAGTTCGACCAAAAAGCCAAGCAGTTTGGTGACGTGCTTAAGATGGGCCGCACGCAGCTGCAGGAGGCGGTACCGATGACACTCGGCCAGGAATTCAAAACCTATGCCGGGATGCTTGCGAGCGACAAACGGCGGTTGCTACGCGCGGCAGTAACCGTGCAAGAGACGAACATGGGCGCCACCGCGATTGGTACCGGTATTAATACGCACCCTGAATATGCCATTAAGGTTTGCGAGGCGCTGTCTAAGGTGACGGGCTACAGCTTCGTGAAAGCCGAGAATCTGATTGAGGCGACGCAGGATATGGGCGCATTCATCGAGCTCTCCTCGACCCTTAAACAAATGGCAATCAAGCTATCTAAAGTATGTAACGACCTGCGACTGCTGTCCTCTGGTCCGCGGGCTGGTCTGGGTGAAATCAACCTGCCGCCAGTGCAGGCGGGCTCGAGTATTATGCCGGGCAAGGTCAATCCGGTAATTCCCGAGGTGGTCAACCAAATCGCTTTTGAGGTAATCGGTAATGATGTTACGGTGTCGTTTGCGGCCGAGGCCGGACAGCTGCAGCTGAATGCTTTCGAGCCGGTTATTGCTTACAATCTGTTTAATAGCCTCGCCTACCTGCGCCAAGGCTGTCTGACATTGGCGCGTAACTGTATTAGTGGGATCACGGCGAACCACGAAGTGCTCCAGCAGACGGTGGCAAACTCCATTGGCATCGTGACGGCGCTTAACCCGCACATCGGCTATGCGAATGCCAGCGCCGTGGCTAAAGAGGCGGCAGCCAGGGGTGTTGGTGTGGGCGAGATCGTGCTTGCCCGCGGCCTGCTTACCAAAGAGCAGCTCGAGGCTATCCTCCGACCGGAAAACCTCACGGCGCCGCACCTCGCGTCGGTTAAAAAGGCCGCTCACGCTCGCGTGGTTTCATAGTAAAAAATCGCGACATATAAAAGAGGCTCCCTGGGGAGCCTCTTCAGTTAAACGCCAAACTGATTGTCTAGTGGCCGACAAAGTAGTTGATGATAATAACAATAACGTTATTATCGCCAACGATGCTGCCAACATTGACGCTTACGTTACCGCCACCGTAGCCGTGTCCCAGGCCCTGTGCGCGGTTCGCGAGTGCTCTGCTATTACCATGGTGGTTACCGCGGTCATTGCCGTGGCCGTGGCCTCCTCCTGGCATAGCGCTAGCGATGTTCGACGTACCAACCAGGACGCTGACGGCGGCAACCATCAAGCCCATGACCAGTTTGGTCGACATCATTTTGTTTTGTGATACCGACCGGGTGAGTGTTTTGCTCATTTCTTTCTTCTCCCTTACGTTAGTATTCACAACTACCATGCTAACAACCGAAATGCTTATGGTCAAAACGCCGCCACTAGTAACGTTGTCCATAGTACTACTTGGTGCGCGGCGCTCTCTGTAAGTCAAAAACCAGCTGGATGACAGCCAACACAAAGAGAACAAAGCTATAGGCGCCAAAGTTTTGGGCGACCAGCCAGTTGCCTACGACGATCGCCACAGGCACCACTCCAAGCGCCGCCAGGGCGAGGATGAACGTGGTTTGGGGTGGCACGTCCTTACGGAACGCCACGATGCCGTACAGCACGATGACCGTGTAGCCAATCCATTGTATCTGGGCCAAAAAGCCAAAGAACGCCATGACTAGCAGGAACAGCATGAACGAGCCATGCCGCTGGATAAACCCTGGCAGTTTGATCCTGCTTTGGCGCCGCTGCTTGAGTCGCAACATTACCGTGCTACCTCGTAGAGTATCAAGCTGTCATTTGCGGAGATTTGCCGCACGCCGGGCTGCGTATCCAGATAGCTATAACTGTCGGAATCGTCGTCGCGGGCGAGCAGTACGTAGTTAATGCGGTATTTGGCGAGCGTAGCGGTAAGCGTCTCGGGGTGTTTGAGCGCCTTACCGATAGCCTGTTTTTCACTGTTGGGCACCGTGGGGGTGATGGCGCCAAACTCAGGGTCGTCGCTGGCTACGACTGGCACGCTAAAGAACTTTTCGGCAGGCGTAGCGATAATGCGCTCGCTAAACCCGAATGCCATGTACTGGTGCCATGGCAGGAACAATACGCGCTTGGCGCCCGGCAGGCTG
>DASTSD010000019.1:0-3062 GCA_035760845.1 Saccharimonadales bacterium (SeqCode)
GCAGCGACAAAAAAGAAACGGTCAACAAAGTCCTCGGCCGGCTGCGCAGTGAATTTGCCGACCACTTTGGTCTTAAAGATCCAAGCAAGGTCGCCCTGGCGTGGATCGTCGACTTTCCGTTTTACGAGTGGGACGAAGCCAACAAGCGTGTCGACTTCGGCCATAACCCGTTCAGTATGCCACGCGGCGGCGAAGAAGCCCTGCTTGACGCCGGCACCGACGAAAAGAAGCTCGCTATCGTGGCCGATCAGTACGACATGGTCGCAAACGGGTACGAAATCTGCTCGGGCGCGGTCCGAAACCACAACCCAGAGGTCATGTACAAGGTATTCGGCGCGCTTGGCTACGACCGCGAATATGTCGAACAAAAGTTCGGTGCCATGCTTAACGCTTTCAAGTTTGGCGCTCCGCCGCACGCCGGCTGTGCCTTTGGCATCGACCGTATCTTCATGGTGCTGACCGGTGAGGACAACATCCGTGAAGTCGTGGCCTTCCCGAAGAACGGCTCGGGCGTGGACGTCATGATGGACTCGCCAAGCACCGTCGAACCTGCGCAGCTAAAAGAGCTAGGCCTTAAATAATGAACGACGACACCGACCGGCAAATAGATAAAAAAGTACTGTTTGTCGGTACAGGTGTCCTTATTGCCATTGCCCTGCTTATTTCGTGGGCGTACGCTACTTCTACTGATAGGAGCGCACGTAACCAAGCGGCGATCATGGCAGCCCGGTCCGACGGCGAAAAGGCTTACGAAAACATCGTAAAGGCCAGCCTGAACGTGTACCATTCCCGCTACTCCAAATACCCGCCGGACTACCAGGCGCTGCTCGACGATATCGCCCGCTCGCCGGATATCTACGGTGTGAACGACCAAGGCATGGGCGAGCTAAGGACGATCGACAACTATCTGGTCAATTTCAGCTACAGCCGAATAGACGCCGCTACCTATCTGTTTACGTACAGCGAGATGAACTCGGGCAAAACAGTAACCATAAAAAACGATTAGGGTTGGTATGCAACAGGGGGTGGTAGAAGCAGCGAACGAGCAGGGCGAAGGCCGGCATTTTTTGGCGGTGTTTTTCCTGAGTTTTATGTGGGGCGCCTTTGGTGCCGATAGGTTCTATTTGGGTAAAATTGGTACCGGTATACTAAAGCTCGTCACGCTCGGCGGCCTCGGCGTATGGGTAATCGTCGATCTGGCGCTCATTATGTCAGGTGCTATGCGTGACAAGCAGGGTCGCCCTATGCTGGAATTTCAGCGTTACAAAAAGTTCGCCGCCCGGACGGTGATTATTTTCGCGGTCGTTTTGGGCGCGACGACGCTGCTGACGGGCGGGCTACTTGTTTTTGCCGTGACACAGGCGGTCAATGATTTCATGCAAAATAACCCCGGTGGCTTGCAGGATCTTTTGCCGTCAAGCGGGCAACTGCCCACCGGTTTGTAGACTTATTTTCTATCAAGCTATTGCTTTTTTGTCAAAATAATGCTAATGTAAAGAAGTTGATCCAACCAACACAAAAAATGTAACAAATATCACAGACGCGGCATAATAGTATACATATACTAAGTCGCAAAGGAAGGAGAAGCCTACATGGATATAAACGTCCTCGTCACGCTACTCACCATCACGGTCATTTTGCTATCGATCGTCATTATTGCCTGGTTGGCGGCCATTACGGTCGTACTGCTGAAAATGCGCCAGGTATTACGAAACGTCGAGCAAATTACCACTAATATCGCGTCGGCATCAGAGTGGGTATCACCCGTAAAGCTCTTTGGCCACATCGCAAAAATGTTCCGTAAATAATACAGGAAAAGGAGAACAAAAATGAGTAAAGCAGCAAAAGTAGCTATCGCAGCAGCCGCAGGATTCGTCGCAGGTATTTTACTAGCCCCAAAGAGCGGCAAAGAAACCCGTAACGACATCAAGAACAAAGCCAAAGAGGCAAAGGGCCTCGCTAAAACCAAGGCCGAACAAGCCAAGCAAGTCGCAAGGCAGGCCGGTAAGGCTGCAGGTGCCAGCGTCGATAAGGCCAAGGCCGAAGCCACCGGCATGATGGAAAGCGCCAAGCGCTCCGGTAAAGTCGTGAGCGGCGAGGCCGAAAAGCTAAGCACCGAGGCAAAAGCCCGTGCCAGCCGCGTGGCACTTGACGCCAAGCGAACGGCGGAAGGCGTCCAAAAAGACGCCGAAAAGCGCCTCCGTTAAATCTAGTTACTAAAATAAAGAGCCACTCCGGTGGCTTTTTATTTTGGCGCGTTGTCGAGCGAGTGCCACACGTACCAACTGGCGACCGATTCGTACGGATCCCAGCCGTTCTTTTCGGCAACCAGGCGTACTTCGTCGGGCGAGGGCAGCTCGTCCATGCCGTAGAGTTTTTTGATGCCGCTGCGAATGCCTAGGTCGCCCGTGGGCAGCACGTCTAGCCGGCCCATGCAAAACAGCAAAAACATATGCACCGTCCATTCGCCGACACCTTTTACGGCGGTCAGCTCGGCAATGATTTCGTCGTTAGAGAGCTGGTCGATGGTGTCAAAGCGCACCGTGCCATCAACGATATGCTGTGCCAGGTCCTGCACGTAGCGGGCTTTTGGCCGGGACAAGCCGACGCTTCGCAGCTCCTCAATGTCACGGCCGAGGATCTGCTCGGGGGCTGGGAATGCGCCACCAAACAAATCAACGAAACGCTGTTTGATGGTCGCCGCCGCTTTGACGCTGAGCTGCTGGCCGATGATGCTGTTCACGAGCGCACGGTAATAGTCGGTGTGCGGCGCAAAATCGGGTAGTGGCGCGCTGGCAATAACTTTGGCAAGTATTGGGTCGCTGGCCGATAGGTGGCGCGCTGCCTCCTTTAGCTGCGTTTGAAAAACGGGGTTCATAGTTCTACTGGCGTGTCGAGGCGTTTATACTCGATTCCTTCGCGTTCGGCCACGCTATTCAGCAGCCGGTCGGCAAGGCCTTTGCCAATGTCGGATATCACGGCGTCGTGCGTCGGAAAGGCAAAGAGCGGCTTAACGAGCTCGAGAAAGTCCATGGCATAGCCAACTTTTAGCCACGGGGCAC
>DASTSD010000020.1:0-2623 GCA_035760845.1 Saccharimonadales bacterium (SeqCode)
AATCGTCGATACCTTCCTCACTAAAAACACCGTCCACACCAAAGACCTGCGCTTCAACATGTTTCTGACCCGCCAAATCTTCAAATACCTCGAAGAAACCTCACGCGAAACCGGAAAGAGCCGCTCCGAAATCATACGCGCGCTCGTCAAGCGCAGTGCGGAGGAACACCGTGGCTAGCTTTACGACCCAAGTGCACGTCACCGGCAGCGCCCGCAAATTCAGCGAGGACGAGCCGTATCTGCGCGCCATCATGCAGGCGGTCTACGACAGTCGCGCCATGGTATTTCGCAACTGGCTCGATGCCGCCGCCAGCCGCCGCAAAAACAACGTCCGCGAACAAGACACCGACTGGGAGGCAATCCTGAACGATAACGTCGAGGCGATCAAAAAGTCCGACCTCGTCATCGTCGAAGCCACCCAGGCCCGCTTTAGCCAAGGCTTTCAGGCGTACACCGCCGCCCGCTACAAAAAGCCCACGCTCGTCGTTACCCGCACACCGGTAAAAGGCCACTTCATTTCTGGCGTCGCCGGCAAGCTTATCACTATCAAACAGTATGCGACCGAGGACGAACTGCGCGCCATCGTCGGCAAGTTCATCAAACAAAACACCATCCCCGAAAAGGATCTTCGCTTCAATATGATCCTCGACCGCCGCATTTACAAATACCTGCGCGATACCTCTTATGAAACAGGCAAAAACAAATCCCAAATCGTCCGCGACCTCCTGGAAAAAGAAATCGAACGGCGCAAATAGCATCACGCCCGACTTTCGCATATACTATTAGTAAACAAGGACTGCGAGGTAAAAATGCACTGTTTGATTATTGGCGGAACATCGGGCCTGGGACTGTCCCTCGCCAAAAAACTAGCGGACACGTACGACGTCCACATTACCGGACGGACCGACCCTGGCGAAACACCATTGACTTTTCATACACTCGACCTGTCAAACGCTGCCGAGCTCTTGTCCGCCATCGATACGCTCCTTCAAGAGCTTCCGCAAATCGACCTTTTGGTTTACGCAGCTGGCTTTTTTCAGGACGGCACGGTCACCGACCTTACCGTCGAGCAAATCGACACCATGCTTTCGGTGGGATTGACCGGAGCCATTTACCTTACCCGCCAACTACTCGAAAAACAAAACGAACTGGGCGAGTTCATCGCCATCACCTCCACCTCCCAGTGGACACCCCGCCTAAACGAGCCGGTCTATACTGCCGTCAAAGCCGGTCTCGGCGCCTACGCTAACTCCCTGTCACTTGACCCGCGCGTCAAAAAGACGCTCGTCGCAGGTCCTGCCGGTATGGCCACTAACTTCTGGAAAGGGACTGACGAAAAAGAACACGACACTTCCCAAATGCTCGATCCCGACTGGGTAGCGGATCGTATCCTTGAACTTTCCAGCGAAAATTATACCTACAAGTTCGCTCGAATTCTGCGTGGGCCTGCCCGGGTCGAAGTACACGAATCCCGTTAACGGGATTCGAACTCTCGTACAGCGACAGCCATACTCCTTACATCGTGGAGCGCATTATGGACATGTCCCTCCATAGTGAGACCAGCTGCCTTATACAAGCTACCGCTAGAATACTTCGAGGCGTCAATCCCCCAGCTAGATAGCCGCGGCTTTACTCGAGTGAATTCCTTGCTAAAAGGAAACTCTGTGCCAATATAGCCACAGTTCTGCCGAAAAACCTCCTCGTCTTTTTCAAACGTCCATACCGGATAGCCGTCGCAAAAAGCTGCAAACATCTTCAAAACCTCAGAAAAATCGTAAGCTGAAGCATCAATCTGCTCCTGAGTGATACCGGTCAATTCGATAAAAAACGGCGTGACTTGCTTTTCATAAGTTGGCCGTGCAAGCATATCAAAACTCGCAACTTCGACGCCTTTTTCCATGTCGTACAACACCGCGGCCACCTGAACTATTTGCCGCTTGTCTTTCTCGGTTGGCCGTGGGTCGGTCTTTTTCATTCCAGGGTAACAATACTCTGTGTCGACGAATACGCGAAAATCTGACATTTCTTCTCCTTTGTTAGTTGTATCGCCCTGGGGCAAGGATTGCTTTTCGAGGGTACGCGTTCAGCAGCTCGGCGCCCGGATATTCCTGTCGCTCCGTATCAAGCCTCGCCTGAACCTGCTTGGAATACCGCTCCGTTACTTCCGTCGTATAGCCGGTTCTATCAAATGCCATCAGAGCTGAAGGTAATGCAAGACACTGATATAGACCAGGATAATATTTCCTGTCCTTCATTATATATGCAGGTATCGTCGCAATGATACCCTTTTCGACTGCTTCTTGCTCGGGCAAAATGAAGTCGACTGTACTGCCGTCAAAACCAACATGATCGCACGACAGCCTTTCAAACCTCTTCGGCTTATAGTCCCGTAACGCACGAACAATATCACCTGTTTCTTCCATATCCGACGACAGCTGCGATCCGAAGATCGACTCAAAAACTTCGCGCGGCATTATGTGCGCGCTCATATTAAAGCCGCCTTCTCGCGCAGTGAAGCGCTGACTGAAAACTTTCGCCTCGCCGTCTTTATATAGTTGTTTGAAAACTTTTTTTCGAGCCAAGAACAAAACCTTGTCTTCCTCTGTTAAAATAGCGGAATCGG
>DASTSD010000021.1:0-16652 GCA_035760845.1 Saccharimonadales bacterium (SeqCode)
CCCGACTGATAGAATCGGCCAGCATCGAGAAAGAACGCGAGCTCGAGGCCAAGCAGTCGGGATCGGCGGCCGATATGCCCGAGATCACACCGCTTAACCCAGAACCAGAACTGCCACCGACACCGATGCCACAAATGCAGCAGGCTGTCATTATGCCGCCCTCTCAACAGCCCGCCGCTACGCAGCCACAGCCTCAGCAGCAGCTGACATCCGACGAGACAATCTACACCAACGCCCCGGTCAAAACGGTCGTCCAGCAGCTGCAACAAGCCGCCGCTACGCAGCGTCCGGTACCGCAACAACCCGTCGCTCCATTGCCGCCCCAACCACAGCAAACCCAGGTGGCACCGCAGCAACCTCAACCACCGCAATACCCACAGCGGCGCCAGGCACCCGTCCGCGAGAACATTCCGCTCTCAAGCATCGAACAGCACCCAGATCAGTACCTCAGGCGGCGAGACGGACCAACAGTCCCGCCGAGGAGCTAAAATTAACCATAAGGGCTATAGTAATTTTTACGCCTACTTAGTACAATAGAGGGTAATATGACCAAAATACTACTGGTAGAGGACGATAAGAGCCTGCGCGAAATCTACGGCGTGCGTCTGCTGGCCGAGGGGTACGACATTATTTCGGCCGGCGACGGCGAGGCCGCGCTTGCCATGGCTATAAAAGAACGTCCGTCGCTCATCGTCAGTGACGTCATGATGCCGAAGATCAGCGGCTTCGACATGCTCGATATCCTCCGCTCAACAACCGAAACAAAAAACATCAAAGTTATCATGATGACCGCGCTCTCCAGCGAAGACCAACGCGCCCGTGGCGAGGCCCTTGGTGCCGACCGTTACCTCGTTAAGTCGCAGGTAGGTATCGAAGACGTCGTTCGTACCGTTCACGAAGTGCTCGGTGACGCGCCGGTGTCGGCCGCGACCGCCGCCCAAACGTTCGGCTCGGCAGCTCCGCGCCCAGCACCAACCACGCCGGTGCCGCCACGCAGCCCGCAGCCACTTCAGCAAACCATGCCAACGCCGCCGCCGTTTACCGCCGCAGCGACCCCTCAACCCCGTGCGCCACAGCCGCAACTCGCTCCGGCTGCAACCACGCCTTCAAGCGCACTACCGCAGCCAACCGCGCCGTTTTCAACCACGCGCCCAGCCAACCTTGGCGAACGGGTACTTCATCCAGTTTCACCAGCGCAGGGCGGGGCAAAGCCTGATATCAGCAGCCTGATGGCCCAAGAGCTAGGCCAGGCAGACGCCGGTCCGGCTCCAGCAGCTACGCCAATGGCACCGCCGCCACCTCCTCCAACACCGCCAGCGCCTACGCCTACGGCACCTCCGGCCCCGCAGCCAGCAGCACCTGCACCTCAACCTCCGCAACCAGGTTCATCACCAGCTCCTATAGGCATTCCACCGACACCCGGGCCTTCGGCGCCAAGCATGCCGGCACCTGCGCCCGAAGAAGAGGAGCCTTCCGGTATCAGCTTCGAGGAAACTCCTCGTCCTATGCCACCAACCAGCGGTCCGCAGCCACCGGCTGCGCCTGGCGGTCAACCTCCTGCGGTTTAAGTGATATAATTATCACCAATGACCAGTCCAGAAGAACCAACGCTTCGACTCAACAAACACCTGGCACTTCAGCTAGGTGTTTCTCGTCGTGAGGCAGATACCTTGATCGAGCAGGGCAAAGTGACGGTTAACAGCCAGGTCGCCACGCTTGGTGCGCGTTTTAATGAGGGCGATACGATCGCGGTTGGCGGTAAACCCCTGGGACAGGAGGCAGCACTCCAATATTTGCTACTCAACAAGCCAGCTGGCTACGTCTGCTCGCGAAAAGCCCAAGGTGACTCGCCAACGATTTACGCTATCTTGCCAAAAGAATTCCACCACCTCAAACCCGTGGGCCGGCTGGACCGCGACAGCTCGGGGCTGATCCTGCTTACCAACGATGGCGACTTTGCCTACCGCATGACCCACCCAAAATTCGCCAAGACCAAAATATACAGCGTGCGCCTCGACCGCGAGCTCGAGCCACTCCACCAGCAAATGGTCAGTGACTACGGCGTCCATCTAGAGGACGGCCCCAGCAAGCTGCTGCTTGAGCGCCTGCGCGACGACAACCGCAAAGAGTGGCGCGTCATCATGAGCGAAGGGCGCAACCGCCAGATCCGCCGCACGTTCGCCTCGCTTGGCTATGAGGTCAAAAAGCTCCACCGCACCAATTTTGGCGATTATTCACTTGGTGATATGAAGCCGGGTGCCTACGAACTCGTCGATATGCACTAGGTGATATTATTTTCGTATTTTTTGCACAAAACTCTTGCCGAGTTATTTTGCCTATGCTTAAATGAGGTGAATATGTGTATAAAGTAAGTATATGCGGAGTAATACGTATGGCAAGACTTCCCACGCCCGGGCAAGACGCCGGTTCATGGGGGACAATTCTCAACCAATATCTATTAGTCGAACATAACGCCGATGGAACATTGAAGCGAGGTTCGGACATTGATCAGGCACTCAGTGCCACGGTTGACGTTGTCCACAAAGGTGATATTACGCTTGATATCCAGGATTACGGCGCCAGCCCCGACAATCCTGACAACAAAACCGCCATCCAGGCGGCGATCGATGCAGCCCATGCGGCTGGCGGCGGCGAAGTGACCAGCGGCAACCCGGTCACGTACGTTACGTCGCCCGGCATCCAGGTAAAAGCAGGCGTGCGCTTTCGAAACATACACCTGAAACTGATTGATAACTGCCAGGTCGACGACAACATCCTCAAATCGGAGGCATGGTCCGACGTGTTGATAGAGAACGTCACGATAGACGGTAACCGAAACGCCCAACCCGGCCACCCGGGGCCGTACACCCACACGCAGTACGGACTATACCTGGGTGGCGTCAGCAACAGCATCGCCCGTAACGTCACGGCAAAAAACACCACCGGCGTCGGGATTCATACCTATAACTGCGTGAACGTCACCGTCACGGACAGCACCTCGACCAACAACTTTTATCACGGATTCGAGGTAGAGCAGTGCGTCGGCTGCCATTACAGCCATGTCCGCGGCTATGCCAACGACCTCCACGGCATGCTGGTTTCACCGGGAGAAGTAGGCGGCAGCGGCTCAAAAGCCAACAACATCACCAACTTTGGTTTTGACAGTAACGGCCAATACGGCATAGCGTTTAATGCCGCCAACGACGATATATCGGCATTCTTATGCGAGGGCAACACCTTTGCCGGCGGATCAGTCACCAATAACGCCCACTACGGCATCAGCCTGTATAAGCAAGACAAACAGCAGTTTACCAATGTTTTTGTCAGCGGCAATGGCTACTTCGGTATTCACTGTAACCAAAGCGCCAATAACGTTTGGAGCAACGTCCTGCTTCGTAACAACTCGCAGAGCGGCCCGGGTGCGTACGACGAAATCATGCTCGAGGGTGCAGCGAATGGGCATGCCTCAAGCGGCAACTTATTCACCCAGGTCAAGATCATCATCGACAGCGCTAATAATGCACGGTACGGTATTCACGAACAAGCTGCCGACGACAGTAACACCTATATCGAAATCGACGTCATAGGCAACCCCGTCCTTGGCGCGACCAACCTAAGCAGCGCCAGCCGGTTCGGCCACGTCAACCTCACGACGGCGCAAAACGTCGGTGGCCTGAAGAACTTTTCTGACGGTATCGCCGTGGCCGCGAACGCCACGCTGCCTGGTGGCAAGATGGGCCTCGACGCACCGTTCGGCAACGCCGCTTTTCGTATGTTCAGTGATGTCGGCAACCTGCAATACGTGGCACCGAATGGCAATGCCGACTGGTATATCGGCGGCAATAACACCTTTAGCGTCACGTCGCAGCGAGCGATAGCGCAAACCACGCTCAACTTGGCGACGTCATCACCCCCAGCTAGTCCGACAGATGGCGGCCAAAGAGGAGATATTGCCTGGGATGAAAATTTCATTTATCTTTGCACGGCAGCAAATACCTGGAAAAGAGCTGGGCTTAGCTCGTGGTAAGCGGCGACGACACCCTAAACGAACAACGCCCCGCCGCATGTGACAGTCGACTTCGTAGCTACTACGAAGGACCGTCACATGCGACAGGGCAGGGTGGCGTCAGTCCACCTCGGGGATGAGCAGGCCGCTGGCGGGTTCCTCGACCCAGTTGTACCGCCCGGCGAACTTGTCCGCCCGAAGCAGCCACTGGTTCGTGGCATCGTCCGGGTGTTCAACCAGTACCGAGCCGTGCTCGAGCCGAGTGGGGCCCTCGGACGTCATGAACCTCAGGTCGACGACCCCGCGTACCAGCACGGGCTGCTCCTTGCGCGCCAGGAAGAACACTTCGCCGGCTTCCACCTGCGCGCGCACCAACTCCGCCCATCGAGGCGGGGTCGAGAAGCGCTCCAGATAGCGGCGCCACGCATCCCGCAGGTCTTCCTCGGCGTACCCCCTCTGCTGCCAGAAGTCTCGCAGCACGGCAGCCAGCCGGTGGTCGGGGGCCGGCTCCACCGGCACGTAGTCACGGTGAAAGACCTGGTTGGGGTAGGTGTCGTCGGGCGCGAGAGCGAGATGCGGGTCGCCGGGGTGGAGCGTCAGCTCCTGGCCCCAGTTGTCGTTATGCGTGGTCGCGCCTCCTGGAGCGATGCACAGCACCGACACCGTATCGGCCTTCGGCAGCGCCATCCCGTTGGTGCCGGGCACCATGGGCGGCAAGTGGAACATATTGAAGGGCGTCGCACTGAGCGATTGGTTGCGGGGGATGATGGTTGCGTTCGGAGCCATCACGCGCCTCTTTTCTCCTCGAGGATTGACAAACCGTGCATAGTATACCATTACTTTATTTTTTTGTCCCGCTTATGCTCGCTAATCTACACAACCTCTGTTATAATTAGCCAAAGTTATGGCCTCGAAACTTCCAAGCGTAGCAATTATCGGTCAGGCGAACGTCGGCAAGAGTTCGCTTTTTAACCGTATGGTCCGCGCCCAGCAGGCAATCGTCGCCCGCGAAGCCGGTACCACCCGCGACAACGTCCTTGGCAAGGTAGAGCACCAGCACCACAGTTTTTGGCTAGTCGATACCGCCGGCCTCAAAGACCCGAACGACGAGTTCGAGGCAAGCATCCAGGAACAAATCACCGAGGCAGCAGAGGCCGCCGACGTTATTTTGGTCGTTGTCGACAGCAGCCAGTACGTCAGCGATCAAGACCGCTTCGTCGCCAAAAAAGCCTTGCGCTCCAAAAAACCCGTTATCCTGGTTACCAACAAGGCCGACCTCAAGGGTAGCCTTCCCGAAGATGAGTTCAAGCGCCTTGGCATCAAGACCATCATCCGCACTAGTGCCGAGCACAACAGGGGAGTACTGAGCGTTCTCGACGAGATCGTCCGCCATATTCCAGCCCGCTACGAAGAAGAAGCTGATGAGGTTTTGCGCGTGGCCCTTATCGGCCGCCCGAACGTCGGTAAGTCGAACCTCTTTAACACGCTCGCTGGCAAGCAGCAGGCGCTCGTAGCAAACATCGCCGGCACTACCCGCGACGTCAACCGCGTCCGCGTCCGCTATGGCGCCCGTGACATCGAACTTATCGACACTGCCGGCATGCGCAAGCCAGGCAAGCAAGAGGTGGGAATCGAAAAGTTCTCCGTCCTTCGCACCCTGCAGGCCATCGAAGAGGCTGACATCTGCTTCCTCCTCATGGACGTCAACGAGCTCAACACGCAGCTCGACCAGCGCCTAGCCGGCATCATTAACGAGGCGGGCAAGGGCATGGCGCTTGTCATCAGTAAGTGGGACTCAGTCGAGAACAAAGACGCCTACACCCGTGACGCCTTGGCGCCGAAAATCTCCAACACTTTCGACTTTACCCCTTGGGCACCGCTCATCTTTACCAGTAGTGTCACCGGCCAGAACGTCACCAAACTGTTCGACCTGGCGCTCGATATCGACGCCCGCCGCAAGCAGCCGACTAAAACTCGTGTTTTGAACGACCTCCTGCAAAAAGCCATCCAAAAGCACCCGCCAGCAGGCCTTAAAAACACCCACCCCAAGCTCCGCTATATCGTCCAAACCGACACCATGCCGCCATGGTTTGTCATTTACGGCTCGAACCTCAAGTTCGTTCACTGGAGCTACAAGCGCTACCTCGAACGCCTCATCCGCGAAACCTACAACTACGCCGGCACGCCGATCAAGCTTAGCTTCCGCGACGAAAAGCAAATCAAGGCCAACAAAGAGCGTATCGCCCAGGGCAAGGCGCCAGTCACCAAAAAATACAAGCAAGAAAAAGAAGCCGAAAAGCAGGGCAACTAGCCCTTTACAGGAGGCGCTATGAAAATCATCTTCGCACAAGGCAATCCCGGCAGCGAGTTTGCCTCCACGCGCCACAACGTGGGGTTTTACATGGTTGACCAACTTGCTGGGGCGTACGGCGCAACCTTTGCGCCAAAAACTAAGTTTTACGCCGAGATCGCCGAAGTAACGATCGAAGGCGAGAAGACCCTACTCGTCAAGCCCACGACCTACTACAACGAAACCGGCCGTACAGCCCGGGCGCTGGTTGACTTTTACAAGATCGACCCGGCAAACGACTTCCTCGCTATTCACGACGACTTAGCCTTGCCATTTGGCGCTATCCGCACGCGCCCCTCGGGGAGCGACGCCGGCAATAACGGCATCAAATCGCTCAATGCTCACCTGGGCGAACACTACTGCCGTATCCGCGTGGGTATTTACAACGACCTGCGTGACCGTATTCCTGATGCCGACTTCGTACTCGGAAAGTTCACGGGCGGTGAAGCCGAGCAGCTCCCGGCACTCTACAAAGAAGTCGAGCGATTTGCCATGGACTTTACAAGAGGCAAATTTGTCTCCACCCACATCACCCTCGCCCCTAAGACAAATTGACTTATATCATAAAAAATTATATAATACATAGGTAACGTACGCACCCCGGGAGGAGTACTCATGTACGACCCGCAGCGCATCAGAATCGCACGTTCCGTCGCCCACGAGATGGCGCGCCAGCAGCAGATGACGACAGTAGAAGAAGTGGACCGCAAGACCTTCAAGGTCGACATCGGCGGCTACACCATCACCACCATCACCGTCAGCAGGGGCGTCGAGGTCTCGCACGAGCTTCACCCCAAGGTCGCCCAGCGCAACGAGCCGGCCGACGGCGTACTCCTCATGGAGGCCGAGCGTGCCTTCACCAAGGCATTCCTCGCCGTCATGAAGGACGAAGTGAACCTGCGCGAGATCTGATACGTACGACAACCCCGCCATACCCACCGACAGGAAGCTACAAAGAAAAGCACCGCCGGCGGGGGCGGGCTTTTCTTTTACTACAAGACCCAAAATCCGCCCGAGCGCGCTCACGGTACACTACCGCAAGCAGCGCTCAAGGGCGGAATTTTGGTGGGATTCGCGGCTCAACGAGGCGAGGTGTCCTGTGGCGGCATGTAGCCAGCCATCTCCGGAAATCACGGCCGAGCGGCCAGTGATTGGCCATATACCTGTATGCCTCCTTGTCTGCCGGAACTACCTCTGTTGTTATACCACGACAGGGGTAGCCAGGCAAGTGAAATTATTAACATCAGAAAATAAAAAACGCCTCGTATTTAGGCGTGAAGCAGGGCGGGTCACGGGAGATGGTTCTCATCCCGCGCCCGCCCTTCGAACATGGCGTTCGGCTCGCTTCACACGTGGGCCACCGGGCCAGGGGGCTCCGGAGGAACCTTGGTCTGGTGGAAGACTCCCGCCACGGCCCGGCGGACCGGAGTGGAGGCGTAGCCGAACAGCAGGGCGCTGCCGACCAGCAGGAGCACACCCCACAGGGGCTGACCCGCCGTCAGGCAGAGCACGCCGAAGGCGACGAAAGAGATGCCCACGGAGATGCCGCCGAGCAGCGCCTTGCGGGCGTTGACGGGGTGGCCGATCGAGCCGATGACCTTGCGCCATCCGTAGAAGAAGGCGAAGGTGCCGACGAGCGCCAGGATGACCAGCAGAGCGATGCTGGGGTGGCTGCCGGCGACGTCAGGGATAGTGGTGGTCGGGTCGTCGTTACCCATTGTGGGCTCCTTCGAGTGAAAGCGTATACCGTAACCGATGATGTTCGCCACGAGACTTCCGTGGTATCTTCATTTTTACATAAATTTGTCAAACGCGCAAATTTGTACTCATGGCATACACATGTCCAGAAAACAAAAAAGCCCCTAAAAAGGCTAACAGCCGCCCCGCGGTCCCCAGGTAGTGGGGTGCGGGACGGCTCTCAGCTCCGTGCGTACTGCTCAGACGTCACTTCCAGGCGAGGGTGTGGACCGGGTGGCCGTCGAGATTGGGGCCCTCGATGGTGGTGCGGACCGTGGCCTCGGAGGTGTTCACGGTGACGACCGCGTCCTTGGCGCCAGCCTTGTTCTTGCCGAACTTGACGGCGACCGGGTTGGGACCGACCGGGATGGTGGCGGTGCCGCGGTGGCCGCCCCAGATGATCTCGACGTCCACGTTGGCGACCGGCAGCAGGCGCTCGGGCCGCCACAGGACGACGAAGACGTCGCCGACGTGGCTGGCCGAGAACGAGACGTTGCCGGTGCAGGTGGCCTCCGGGATCACCGGGAGGTCGGTCCGCGTGTGACCGGAGACGAGCAGCTCGTCGGCGAGCGGCGGGCGGATGTCGTCCGACAGGTCGGTGGCGCGGGTGGTCTCGGACCGGCGCGGGACGCGGCGGAACTGCGCCGGGTCGACCGGCTGGTACTTGCGTCCGACGGCGAATCCGGCGACAGCGCCGACGACGAGCGCGGCGATGACGAGAACGGTGGTGAGCATGTACGACTCCTGACTTCCGTGCTTGAACGGGCGGATGGAGCTTCGGCGTGTTGTAACGCTAAAACCTATGTTACTACAAAAATGTTAATTTGTCAATATTAATGCATGAGTATTTTCACAAGTACCCCTGTTAGGAAGGGTGAGAAAACTATTTTTTGGGACTTAAAAAGCGCCAGGTAAGGGTGGGCATCACCTGGCGCCATTTAACCCTTTAACGCACCCCTGGGGGTAAAGCGTGACCCACCTCACACAATTGGAGGTCCGCCGGTTAAAGGGATTAGTATGCACGCAATGTTTTTGAGTTAAAAAGTGGAGGGTAGAATACTTTATAACGCATTGCGCACAACCTAACATAAGTTAGAATAGGGGGTATAAGGTACGTTTGGTTGAACTCGCAGAACTCAACCAATCGTGTTCGATAGTAGCACGTATTTGACAGTAAGTCAATACTTTTTGAAATATTCCTCATGAAAATCAATAGAGCCACCCCTGATAAGCATAAGTACCTACACCTATTAGGGGTAATTCCGACAGCTCCTGAAGCTGTCTTTTTCAAGGGCAAATTGCCAGCAGACAGGGCACCGACCGTCGCGATCGTAGGCACCCGAAAACCTACTGCCTATGGTCGCGAAGTCGCCCACCAGCTCGCCTACGAACTGGCACGGAAGGGCGTCGTTATCGTGAGCGGCCTGGCGCTCGGTATCGACGCGGTCGCGCACCGCGCAGCGCTTGAGGCGGGCGGCACGACCATCGCCGTTCTCGCCAATAGTGTCGATACGATCTACCCGCGCAGCCATGTCGGCCTTGCCGACGACATACTGGCGAGTGGCGGCGCTATTCTCAGTGAATACGAGCCGCCCATGCCAGCGCGATCCTACCAGTTTTTGGCCCGCAATCGGATCGTCAGCGGGCTTTCCGACGCCGTCGTTATCATCGAGGCAGCCGCCCGCAGCGGCACGCTGTCGACCGCCGCGCACGCCCTCGAGCAGGGGAAAGAAGTCTTTGCCGTGCCCGGTAATATTACCAGCCCGCTCTCGGCAGGCTGCAACGCGCTATTAAAGCAGGGCGCGCACCCTGTCACTCGCAGCGAGGACATTCTCGAAGTTATCGCACCACACCAGTTAGCGACTCAAACAGCACTCCCGCTAGGTAGCACGCCGCTCGAGAGCAAGATCATCAACCTCATCCAGTCCGGCATCCGCGACGGCGACGAACTCCAGCGCCAATCCGGAGCCGGGCCAAGCGAGTTCAGCCAGGCAATCACCCTGATGGAAATAACCGGCACCCTCCGCTCGCTCGGCGCCAACCAATGGACACTCTCTTGACATTTTTAATAAACATGTAAATAATAGTTATTAAGCTTTGTCGAGTGCCCTAAGCATTCCAAAACCGTTACCGTGGAACAGGAGATTGGAATGACCAATAAAACGGTCAAACGAGGCCCCCGCCGCAAGCGACGCAAGCCGCGGGTCCGCGTGATCCACAGCTGGTCGTACTGCGAGCACTGCGGAGTCCACACAAGGACGTTCCCCAACAAGATGACGGCGCTGCATGTGCTGCCTGACCTGTGGGATTCCGCCCTCATGTGCATCAACCGCTTCGGCGGCGTCCACCTCGCCGTCACCGCCGCGTGACCCCGCCGTTACCCCCGGCGACGTCCCCGTCCACGAAGGCCGCCCGGCCACCACAACCGGGCGGCTCTTCTCATTCTGGTATTTACAAAAAACATAATGTTGCCTACTATAGAGCACTAGTGCTTTACTAAATAAAGCGTAACCATTAAGCGGCCGAGTAATTATATATGAGCAAAAACCTAGTCATCGTCGAGTCACCAGCCAAAGCCAAAACGATCGAGAAATACCTCGGTCGTGATTTTGTCGTCAAAAGCAGCATCGGGCATATTCGCGGTTTGCCGTCCAAAAACGGCAGTATTGACGTAGCCAATAATTTTGCGCCGCGCTTTGAGGTAGACCCCGACAAAAAGAAGGTGATTGCCGAACTTAAAAAAGAGGTCAAAGCCGCCGATACCGTCTGGCTGGCAAGCGATGAAGACCGCGAAGGAGAGGCGATTGCCTGGCACCTCGCGGAGGTATTAAAGCTCGACCCAAAAACTACGCACCGCATCGTCTTTCACGAGATCACCAAGGACGCGCTGGATAACGCCGTCAAAAACCCGCGTACTATTAATATGCCGCTCGTTGAGGCGCAGCAGGCCCGCCAATCGCTCGACTACCTAGTGGGGTTTGAGCTCTCACCGGTACTTTGGCGCAAGGTCCGCCCGCAGCTTTCGGCCGGCCGCGTGCAGTCGGTTGCCGTTCGCCTGATCGTCGAGCGCGAAGCCGAGATTGACGCCCATGAACCCGAATCGACCTTCAAGCTCACCGCCACGTTCATTCTCGAGGACGGCACCGAGCTGCCGGCAACCAGCAGCAAAAAGCACCAATCAATCGACGATGTCCGTGCTATCTTGGAGGCGTTTTCTAAAAGCAATTTCACCGTTGCCGACGTTACCAAAAAGCCCGGTACCCGGAACCCCGGCGCGCCGTTTACCACCAGCACGCTCCAGCAAGAGGCGAGCAGTAAGCTTGGCTTCAGCCCGCGTAACACCATGAGCCTGGCGCAGCGCCTGTACGAGGCCGGTCTTATTACCTACATGCGTACCGACTCGGTCAACCTCTCAAACCAAGCCCTTGGCGCCATGACCAACTACATCAAGGGTACTTTCGGCGAGCAGTACCACCAGTTCCGCACCTTCAAGAGCAAGTCCGCTAACGCGCAGGAGGCCCACGAGGCAATCCGCCCGACCGACGTCACGAGAAGCACTGCCGGCGCCGACGCCCAGCAGCAAAAGCTCTACAACCTAATTTGGCGCCGCACCCTGGCGACGCAAATGGCGCCCGCCAGCCTCGAAAAGACCACCATTACTATTGCCGCCGACAAAACCAGCGAGGTCATGGAGGCAAAAGGCGAGATCGTCGTATTCGACGGGTTTCTTAAAGTCTACGGCCGCAGCGGCGACGACGTGCTGCTGCCAGAGGTAAAGAAGGGCGACAAACTGACGCTCAAGGCAGCCGAGGCGATCGAAAGCCTCTCGCGTGGCCCAGCCCGCTACACCGAGGCAAGCCTCGTTAAAAAGCTCGAAGAAATGGGCATCGGCCGCCCAAGTACCTACGCCAGTACCATCAACACCATCCAGACCCGCGGCTACGTTGAGCGCGGCGACCTCGAGGGTATCGAAAAAGAAATCAAAAAGCTCACCCTAAATAGCGGAGAAATCACCGAAACGACCGAAAAAATCCAGTACGGCAAAGATACCGGCAAGCTCTTTCCAACAGATACAGGCAAGGTAGTGACCGACTTTTTGGTCAAGCACTTTACCCGCGTCATGGACTACGACTTCACCAAGGCCGTCGAGGAACAGCTCGACACCATCGCCGTCGGCCAAAAGGACAGGGTAGAAGTACTGAAGGCCTTTTACACGCCGTTTCATAAGATGGTCGAGGAAAGCGCCGGCGTCTCGCGTGCCGAGGCCACCCAGACCCGTCACGTAGGCGACGATCCCAAGAGCGGCCTGCCGATCTTTGCGCGCTTCGGCCGCTTTGGCCCGATGCTCCAAAAAGGCGAGCAGTCCGACGACCCCAAGCCGGTCTTCGCGCCGCTACCTGCTGGCGCCAAGATAGAGACCGTCACGCTCGAGCAAGCGCTTGAGATGTTCAAGCTGCCACGAACCGTCGGCAAAACCAAGGACGGCAAAGAAATCAAAGCCAACGTCGGCCGCTTTGGCCCGTATATCGTGGTCGACAAACTCTTCGTCAGCATCAAGCCGCATGACCCGATGAGTATCACCCTCGAAGAGGCGCAGAAGCTCTACGAGGAAAAATTAAAAGCCGAGGCCGAAAAGAACATCGCCGACTTTGGCGACGGCATCAAGGTGCTAAACGGCCGCTACGGCCCGTACATCACCGACGGCAAAAAGAACGCCAAGATTCCTAAGGGAACCGAACCGAAGGACATCACCCATGAGCAGGCCAAAGAGCTGCTAGAGAAAGCCCCGGCCAAAAAAGCCCGCCGGGTCATTCGACGCAAGTCCTCGTAACTCACACCGAACGCCATATATTTGACTTATTCACATAAACATTTTAAAGTGAATATGTAACCCATGCCGCCCAACCAGGCGGCTCCGTTCGTTGAAAACGAGGTGAAGTTCAGTGAAGGCGTTGTCTATCGACAGCCCGAACCTGAAGACCCGGCTGAGCAAGCACATCCCGCCCGCCACCGACATCACGATCATCCACCTCGGCCGAGGTGGCGTGACGAAGGAAGGGACGCTCGACATCTACAACAAGAGTCGGGTGCTCCAGACCGTCGGTCTGGCGGCGGTCATCGAGGGCATCCGCCCGCGTGCGCAGGTCAGCATCCTGTGGACCGGCGGCTGCAACCGCGAGCAGGACCGTGCCGGCGACAAGCGTCCCGCCACCGAGGCAGGAGCAGCGCTCAACTACGCCTACTCCCTGATCGGCGAGAACGACACCGTCGTCATGGGAATCGAGGAGCAGTCCACCAGTACCGTCGAGAACGCCACGCGCGCCACAGCGCTGGTGTCCGAGTTCAACACCATCGTCGTGGTCACTGACAAGCTCCACTACCTGGCGCACAAGGTTCAGTTCATCTTCTGGCTGGCCTTTCCGCGCCGCCGCGTGGTGTTCGTCACGCTGCCCAAGTCGCCGCCCGGCACCAACGCCAAGACGGTCGCGGTCCACCTGGTCTCGACCTTCATCACCATGCTGGGCATGATCGGCGTGCACCGCGGCAACGCGGACAGCATCCAGCGGCGCCAGGAGCGGCTCCAGCAGATCACCAGCCACTGACACCAACGATTTCCGAACGAGAAGGGAAGCATACGGCCCGGACGGTGCGCCAGCCAGCGCGCCTCCGGGCCTCGTTCGTTTTTATGGCAAACCACATCATAAGCATTTAAAAAGCCCTAAAACATTCTTTACTACTTGCGTCTACTTCATGCTATAATAGCCTGAAGAGGGAGGGTCATTTGACATTATAGATATTTTGTTCTATAATCGACCCAGATTTAAAACAAACTAACTTTCTTGAGGTATACAGAAAGGAATAGGAGCGTCTATGGACGACAAAGCGACATCTGAGACCGCTGCAACGCTCAAAAATGCAGTCAACGATATTCTAGAGGTAATCGAACAGGAGCGTGAACGCGAAATCATCACGCGCCGTTTTGGTCTCTTTGATCGCCGCGAAACGCTCGAACAGATCGGTGAGCTGCTTGGCATCACCCGCGAACGTGTCCGCCAGCTTGAAAAAGCTATCCTTGTACGCCTCAAAATCGCCGCCGAAGACGGCAAAATCCCAGCGGTCAGCGACGTCGAGCGCTTGCTTGTTCGCGACCTGTCCGAAAACGGTCGCATTGGCCGCGTCAGCGACATTACCACCCGCCTGATGGGCGGTGACGGCGACGCCCGCAACCGCGCCCACGTGGCATTTATTGCCGAGCTTTCGCCAAATCTCGTCGTCTTAAGCGAGAACGACCACTATCACTACGCCATCGGCATCAAAGAATACGGTGACGAAAAGAAAATCAAAGCCAACGTCGACGAGATCGTCGCGACCATCAAAAAGCACGGCAGCCCGCTCTCGATCGAAGAGCTCCACAATAAGCTGACCTACGAAAACCCCACCCAGGTCCGCGCGCTGGCCAGCGTCAGCAAGCACCTAGCTCACCTCAAGGACAACTGGGGTCTTGCCAAGTGGCCGACCGTCAACCCAAAGAACATCCGCGACAAGATCTACGTTATCCTGGCCGAAAACAACGCGCCGATGCACTTTTCTGAGATCGCCAAGGCGATTAAGGACAGCGACTTCAAGCGCAAGGACGTCACTAAGCAGGCGATTCATAACGAGCTTATTAAAGACAAGCGCTTCGTACTGATCGGCCGCGGCATTTACGCCCTCGACAACTGGGGATTTTCTAAAGGGACCGTCGCCGACATCATCACCGGCGTCCTCAAGGAAGCAACCGAGCCGCTTCACCGCGACGAAATAGTAAAGCGCGTGCTCAAAAGCCGCCAAGTAAAAGAAACGACCATCCTCCTGAACCTGCAGAGCAAGCCGCAGTTCAAACGCGTCGCTAAGGCGACCTACTCGCTTGACGAACAGACCGCCTAGATTGCTTGCAAACTGGTCTCACTGATGGGACAATAGAGGTTAGAATGACCATTCTCTTATGGACGATCAATTTGCTGTTACAATGGTACGTTTGGTTGCCGATCGTTTTGATCCTGGCATTTTTAACCATGCGCAATTACCGCCGTATCGACACGCTCAAGACCGAGAGCGTGTTGCTCGTCCTTGAGATCCCGAAAGCCAACGACAAAAAAGAGCTCGCCGCCGAGCAATTGTTTGCCAGCCTCCACGGAATCTTGCGTGACAAGAACGAACTCCGCATGACCGGCGGCCTGCAGGAGCATCTTAGCTTCGAGATCGCCTCTGTTAACGGGCAGATCCGTTTTTACGTTTGGGTACCAAAGACCCTGCAGAGCTTCGTTGAGGGGCAGATTTACTCGCAGTACCCGACCGTGCAAATCCACACGGCAGACGAGGACTACGTCGCCCACGAACGCCGCCACAGCGTTATTTACACCTCCGAAATCTCACTGACCAACAGCGAGTTTTTGCCGATCAAGACGTTCCAGAGCTTCGAGGTCGACCCGCTGGCAGGTATTACCGGGACGCTCGCCAAGCTTGAGTCTACCGGCGAGGAGCTATGGGTCCAGGTGCTCGTGCGCCCGGTGCCCGATGATTGGCACAAGGCGGCCGAAAACTGGATCAAGACCGTCAAGAACGGCAATCCGTTCGGCTTTTTGACGGGTGAGAGCAACATCAGCTTCAAGTGGGTGGGTGGCCTGATCGCCGCGCTTGCCAAACCGCCAGAGCAGGGAATCGGCGGCGGCGCCACACCAAAAGAACTCTCCGAGCGCGACAAAACCCGTATTTCCGAAGCCGAGAAAAAGGCAACCAAGCTCGGTTACCAGGTAAAAATCCGCATGGCCTACCTGGGCGAGAGCAGCACCAATGCCAAGCTCCGCATGCAGGCGATCGTCGGTACGTTCAAGCAGTTCAACAGCACCAACCTCAACGGCTTCCGCATGACCGGCGGCAGTTTCAAAAAAGAAGACCTGGCCAAATACAAGGCCCGGCTTTTCATTGACCGCGGATTTATTCTCAACATCGAGGAGCTCGCCTCGGTCTTTCACCTCCCGCACACCAACGTCGAGACGCCGAATATCGTCTGGGCAAGCAGCAAAACCGCCGAACCGCCCGCAAAACTGCCGGTCATCACCGGTAACGACGCTATCGATGAAAACATCAGCGCCTTTGGACTTACCAACTTCCGTGGCATCAACCACCAGTTCGGCATGCTGCGCTACGACCGCTCACGTCACGTGTATATCATCGGTCAGACCGGTGCGGGTAAGTCGGGTACGCTCGAGCTTTTTGCGCTTTCAGATATCTTCCACGGCCAAGGCTACGCCATTATCGACCCGCACGGCGACTTTGCCGTCAACAACATGCGTTTCATTCCTGGGTCGCGCGTGCAAGACGTGGTGTACTTCAACCCGGCCGACACGGCCTTTCCGCTCGGCTTTAACCCGCTCGAGGTCACTAACCCGGCGCAGAAGACCAACATCTCGTCCGAGGTTATCGGCGTGCTTAAGCGTATGTTCGGCGAAAGCTGGGGACCGCGGCTCGAGTATATTCTTCGTTATACCATCCTGGCGCTGCTCGACAGGCCCGAGA
>DASTSD010000022.1:0-8324 GCA_035760845.1 Saccharimonadales bacterium (SeqCode)
TATGGTGGGGCATAGCCGCGGTAGCGTTAGGAGGAAAACATGCAAGACACACGGCCAAGTAAAAAACAGCGCGAACTGTTTGCATATATCGACAGTTTTATAAAGGGTAACGGTTACGGCCCCAGTTACCGTGAAGTCATGCGTGCGCTCGACTACAAGTCGGTCTCGACGGTCGCTGTGCACGTTGACGCCCTGATTGCCCATGGCCTGCTGCGCAAAAAAGACAATTCTGCCCGCTCGCTTGAAGTAGTAAAAAGCGAGCTGGTAAAAAGTCCCCGCGAGCAGCATATCGAATGGCTCGAGCGCGAGTTAAAAAAGCGTGAAGCCGACGGCCTAAAAAAAGAAGCCTCAGTCCTCGACGAAGCGCTCAAAATCCTGCGCGGCTAAGCCCGCTCCTTGTGGTCGGCGCCGATAATAAACGGTTTGCTGATGTTCTTCAGGCCGTTACCAAGCGCCTGGGAAAACGAGTTATCCCAATACCAGTTCGGGTCGCTGCGCACGGCAAACGTCAGGATACCGCCGCCTTGTAGGGTTAGAAGCAGGACAACGACTGCTAAGCCTGCCTTGTATAGGGCCGCTTGTTTTGAGGCGATGAATTTTCGTATCAACAAGCCATACGCCGCTGCCATAAGCGCGAAGGCAAACGGCAATATTAGTATGAGATAGCGTCCGTTAATAGCGAGCATTTGCCGAAGATGCATGAAGCCCGACAGGTTGACGTAAAACACCGCGCCCGTATAGACGACGGCTACTGCCAAAATAAGATAGAGCTCGCGGTTTTTAAACAGCCGGCGGAAAAAGAAGCAGCACAAGATAAACCCAACTCCCCCAACGATATATGCCGTCAGTATAGGAACCGGTAGGCCGTAGTAGTTGAAGTAGTCGTAGTTAATGGCGAAGTAGAGCCGGTGCATCATGCCGCCGATCCATTCTGGCACGAACAAAATTGGCGCCGGGTCGTAAGGAATAGAATCATCGTTTTTGACGGTGGCGGCAATTTGACGGTTACGTTCGAAAGGTCCGTACTGCGAGCAGTGCTCAATACTCTCAACTTGGTCGCAATCAGGTTGAAAATCACCATACTGTACGACGTTTACACCGTACCGCTCAATAAACAAGCCGCTGGTAATTACCAAACAGCCGACCAGCGTCAACTTCAGTGGCAACGTGCTGGTGATGAACGCCGACCACGTACGCTTAAAAATAGAGCCGGTGTTTTTGTGTCTGATGATCAAAATGGCCGGATAAAGCAGTACTGCCAAAAATACGGGGAGAAACGCGTATTTTACCAGGGATGTCAGCATGCAGAGTGAAAGCAGTGCCGTGGTGTCGACAAGTGGCAGCTTGCCGGTGGAAGAAATCGCCCGTCCAACGCGTAGCGCTATCAGGGTAATGAGCGGCACGAGCAAGAACATCAGGTTGTCGTAGTTAATTTGCCCGGCAAGAAACGGCACTACCGGGATCAGCACGATCATCAGCAGCGAAAAGTTGGTGACAATGGGCGAAAAACGCAGCCGCGAAAACACCGCCCGAAACACGAACAGTCCACCGGCGAACATGGCTATATTCAAAAATCGCAGTGCTACTACCTGCACCATTTCCTGCTGGGTGAAGAGTGCGATTAG
Source organism: Saccharimonadales bacterium (SeqCode) (assembly GCA_035760845.1). Taxonomy (GTDB): domain Bacteria; phylum Patescibacteriota; class Saccharimonadia; order Saccharimonadales; family Saccharimonadaceae; genus CAMLKC01. Next base: position 1,626 of record DASTSD010000022.1, read on the forward strand.
CCGATAGGGAAAGCTCATCAGGTAGTGGTAGAGGAGTGACGTGTTGCGCACCAGGTCGCCGTAGGCCCCGGAATCGGGCGGGTTGTTCGTGATAAAAGGGCTCCACTGGTGTGAGTAAATTTGGATGATTCCAAAGTGGAAATCCTCGTCGAACGCCATTGGATACCTGGCGGTGAGCGTCATCCAAATCGCTTGGATGACAAGCAACGCCACGACGCCGTAGAAAAACTTGGTTGATCGGAGAACTAAAAGGGCGGATGAGGCAGCCTTTTTAATAGACGGTAGAGCCATGTGTCTAGTATGCCTTTACTGAGCTTAATAATTGCTTGTATCTACCTCTATTGTACTATACGCAGCTTACCTCTTGACCAAAGCCGCGATTTACAGGTATAATACCCCTTGTATTCCGGCATAGCTCAGTGGTAGAGCGGATCGCTGTTAACGATTAGGTCGCTGGTTCGAGCCCAGCTGCCGGAGCCATGAAAAATGATTCACTGCAAAGTGGATCTTTTTTCATTTGCAGGATTATAATTAAGATATGCAAAGAGTTACTTCGGGATTAACGATATCTCTTGACGGGTTTGGGGCTGGCATCAACCAAAGCTTCGAAAAGCCCTTTGGCGACAACTTCGACGCTGACCTGTTGGATCGTTGGATGTTCGCCGAACCCGAAAAGTACAATCACAAAAAAGAAATAGACGCCATCCTCGATGCGGGCGCGTTTATCATGGGCAGCAATATGTTCGGCCCTGAAGACAGGAGAGACACGCCAGAGTGGAAAGGTTGGTGGGGAGACAATCCGCCGTACCACGCGCCGGTTTTCGTCCTATCGCAAAAAGAGCGCGAGCCTATCGAAATGGAAGGCGGGACGACATTCTTTTTTGTAACCGATGGCATCGAATCAGCGCTTGCAAAGGCAAAAGAAGTGGCCGGAGACCGGGACGTGAAGATCATGGGCGGGGCGAATACGATAAACCAGTATTTGGCAGCGGGTCTTATTGAGGAGTTGTGGGTCCATATAGTTCCTGTAACTATTGGCGCCGGCTCGCGCCTTTTTGAGGGAGTGCAGGGGCTGAAGCTAGAGCCGACAGAGGTGAGCGGTACGAGTGTCGTCACTCACATTCGATACAGGGTTTTGAACCAACACTAGACACGCGCGGGAGCTTACGCCGTCCAAGCGGCCCTGGCGAGCTTTTCAAGTTCGCTCATGTCGACATTGGCAAGCTTGGTGATGGCCATGAAGTACTCCGGTTACTGTTATAACTCGGCGGTTTTTGTGTCGATCTTCTTGCCGAGGTCGTTGAGCTTGTTGCCTAGTTTCGCTAGTTTAGATTCTTCGACCAGCTTGATGGCTAGTTTTTTGGATTGTTTTTCAAAATCCGTATTAATTTTGTCGGCAGACTCCGATAGGGTCATGAGCTTCTCGAGGTCGAGTGCCTGCAACGCGGCTTTTAGGTCTTTCATGAGTTGGGTTAATTGTTGGAGGCTTTGGAGGTTGAGTTGATGCATCTCTTTGACAGATTCAGCCGGTTTCATGGCAGTGGCGATCTTGTTGACCTGGTTTAATTTGCTAATGTACTGATCGATTATCGCCATGACGTCGGCTTCGGATTCCGCGGTCTCGAACTTTTCCCCGATTTTGTCAAAGTCCTCTGCCAGCTCCAAGATGGATGCGCTTTTCTCGTTGTAAGCAGTGACGGCCTTGAACTCTGCCAAGTAGTCTTTGGACGCTTGAATATATTGGATTTCGAGTGATTTGAGTTCGAGCGTTGCTTTGTAGTTTGGATTTACCGAAGCGACCAAAGGCATTTCCGACAGGTTAGTTAGGCTTTTTTCGTTGCTGTGTATTTTGGTCTCAAGGTCGGCTATGGCATCCTTGGAGATTTTGAGCGCGTTCTTTGTTTCGGGAATGCTAATGCCCTGCGCAAGAAAAGCATTCTGACTTGCGGCACCGATTGCTTTGTTGGTACTCGAGGCGAGCGCGAGCTGATTTGTTCTTGCTACGGTTTTGTATCCGTTCGTTTGGAGTGCTGGCGCGCCATAAAAATACCCCGTCGCGGCTAAGATGATAACGAGAATGGGCAGGGAAATGAGCAATACTTTTTTCAAGGGTTTATTCCTTAAGGTTAACTATTTGTCTGAAGTATATATGAGCCTATACGTATTTGCATAGGCTATTTTTGTTATGTGAGAAATTTCACATTTTTCTATTGTTATTTGCTTAGCATTAATATATGCTTAAGAAAATTAAGTGGGGGATGTAGGTATGCGTATGGGGTGCGCCATTGTTTTATATGGCAAGGTAACAGGGGGTGCAGCATGCTGAAATTATCTAGCTCCCGCACTCGTAATTATTCACGGCGAGCCATGTTGTTCGCGGCCGCCGGCTTAATCGGCTTTACGGCCATCCAGCCGGCTGAGGCGTTGGCCTTTTTCAATTTTGCCAACCCAGCCAAAGCGCAAAGAGGCAATGTCGCGCCGCTGGGCTCGGAATATAACAACCCCAAGGCGTCGCCGATGAGAGAGTCCCTGCACGCTTCATTGGATCTCGAAAAAGAACGATCTACGACTCACGAGCGCGTTAAGGAGTTGACGGATAAACGCTCCGCTTTTACGAAAACCTACCTAAATAAAGACGGCACGAAAACCCTAGAATATACGCCCGAAGAGCAGAATTATAAGGATGGCGGCCAATGGAAATCCATAGATAACTCCCTTAGCGACATCGATAGCGCCGAAGTTTTAAAAGGCAAAGCCGGTAAAATTTCTGCCACCCTCAGGCCGTTGGCTGACGGCATATCTGTCGCCGCGGAAGACAAAACGATTACCATAAAGCCAGTTGGAGCCAGGGACGTGGCCCCGATAAAAAACGGTCGCAACAGTGTAATTTACAAAGACGCATGGCCAAACGTTGACGTAGAGTATGAGCTCCGCGGCCAGATGGTAAAAGAAATCATCATCGTCAAAGGCAAGACCTCGCAGACTTCTTTTGATTTTAATGTTACAGGGGGCAAGGTTGTCGATCATCCATCGGTGAAGGGAGCCCTTACCGTAGAAGGCATGCCGGCTGACTACCAGTTTAGCCCGCTTTCGCTGGATGTGAACGGCCGCGGTGTTATTAGTGAGCAGCGCGTTTTTCAGTCGGCGACCGAAAACGGCATCGCCATCAACCTGGACAAAGACTGGTTCAACTCCCAGGACGACTCGTCATTTCCACTGCGCATCGACCCTACGTTTACCAAGCAAAGCCAAATCAGCTATCAGATGTATAAGTCTGACGGCTACTCCTGCGGCTCGAGCAACTGTTATGCAAACACCGGGTCGATCAATGACGGCACCGGCTGGAAATCGTGGCGCTCCTATATCAACATTCCGTATACGGAGCTGCAGAACAAGACCGTCCTTAACGCTGACCTTCACGGTTGGTTCAAATCGGGCATTGGAGGAAGTACGACATCCCGCGCGATAGCCATGGGGCTTGCAAACTGCCTTGGTTTCAACTGTATCGGTACGACGGTGGGAACAGACAGTAGTGTTTCGACTGATTTTGACATTGATTTTACGGGTAAGTTAAAAGCCTTGGTGGATGCCGACGATTATTCCAGCTGGTGGAGTATCCGCGGAGTCGAGAGCTCGTCGACGCTTACATATAAGCCATACTACGATATGCGTGCGACGATCACGTATGATACGCCAACACCTATGGCGCAGGCCGCCTCGCCCGGCGACAAGGCAACGGTGGTTACGACGCAGCCAAGCCTTCGCGTAAACAATGTCACGGATGCCGACGGCGATGCCGTAAAATACTACTTTCGTGTAGCCACCAACCCGGATGCCGAGACAGGAGCAGTCATCAATTCGGGCTGGATATCTTCGTCACAGTGGACGGTTCCGGATAATATTCTGCAGGACGGCCGGACATATTATTGGCGAGTATTTACCAAAGGCTATGCGCAAACCAACCCTAGCTGGGTGCGGTCGTTCAAGGTAGATACGCGCACTGGTAAAGATAGCACCCAGGCATATGAAAACATCGGGCCGTTAAGCGTTGACCTTGCGACAGGTAATGCGACGACAGGGACGGGATCGCACGGTATATCGGCGCTCGGTGGAGACATTAACATATCGCTTAACTATAATTCACCTGCCATGAGCCGCCCTGGGCTTGTTGGTCAATACTGGGACAATAACTCGTGGAGCGGAACTCCGGTTGTCGAGCGTATCGATCCGAACGTCGATTTTGCATGGACGACCGGAAGTCCTTCCGCGGCGATGGGAGTTGATAATTTTACTTCCAGATGGACGGGGTATATAACCGCACCTACGACGGGCGACTACTACTTTGGTTGTACGGTCGACGACCGCTGTTACGTATATATCAACGACGAGCTTGTCGTGAGCCGGACAACGCCTGGGTCATCATACGGGGAATCGAGCGTACATCTGGAGGCCGGCAAGCCCGCAACGATAAAGGTAGAGTATCTGGAAGGCTCGAGCACCGCAACGATGCAATTGAAAGTGAAAGGTGCAGTGCCAGAGCAGACGGTGCCATCCAGCTGGTTCGCTACCGGTGCGCGGCCGACCGCGAACAAGTACGGACTTGAAGGCCGCTACTATAAAGACGACGGTACCAAAACGTTTCCAACAAACTCAAACGACCCTAGTCGTCTGTTGATGGTCCGAAATGATACGAAACTCAGTTTCAACTGGGGTACTGGTGCGGCCAGTCCCGGGCTTCCGACAGATAACTATCTTGTTCGTTGGAGGGGATATCTCACGGTGCCCGAGACGGGCAGCTATACTTTGGGTGCGACCGGCGATGACGGCATACGCTTGAAGCTGGGAACAGCTCCTTTTGGAGGCGACCAGACGATTTATGAGGGATGGAGTTACGTTGCCGGTGAACGTTGGGGAACGACCGTTACCTTGACCGAAGGTCAGACCGTACCTATTACCATCGAGTATTACGAGGCCGGAGTCAATGCTAATTTTAATCTGTTAATAAAAGGCCCTGGTTTGCTCAGTGAGGGTGAAGAAATGCCCGTCACGTGGTTGGCACCAAATGCCAATGTTCTTCCCGTCGGTTGGGAGCTCGGATATGGCGATGGCGGCGTGAACTATGAGCGCCTTCAGGTTTCAAGTAATGCGGCGGTTCTTTCGGATAGCACCGGCCAGACCTATGAATACACGTGGAAAAATAACGCCTACGTCGCACCAAAAAACCAAGAAGCGACGCTTACTAAAAACGATGATGACACCTATACGGTTATCGACACGGATGGCAAAACGTATATATTCGACGCAGAGGGCAAACTGACCTCGGTCTCGTCACCCGAAGACGACAAACAGCCCGCGGCTCTGAAGTATGAATACGCCGGCAACCCTTCCCGCTTGACAAAAATAATCGACGGCGTAGTACCGGAACGTTACGGTCAACTGTACTATGCCGGCGACAGCGAGTGTGAAACGTTAGCTGGTTTTGACGCGGCGCCAGCAGGTATGCTTTGCGCTTTCAAGACGACGGACGGCAACAAGACACTCTTCCAATACAAATCCGGCAATCTCTCACGTATCGTGCAGCCGGGTGATGACTACGAAGATTACGGCTACGATGAGTTCGGAAGAATCACCAGCTATCGTGACACAGTGGCAAACGACGCGATTGCATACAGCGTGCGCGATGATAATAGCGAAGCAAATACCGAAATTGCCTACGACGGCCTGGGCCGGGTACATTCTATCAAGGCGCCTGCACCAACCGCGGGAGCAAATCGCGCCGAAACGACGTTTGACTACCTAAGCAGTTCTACCGAAATGCATGTTACCGGCGCGGCTGAGCCGAATGGCTTCAGCAAAAAAGTGACGTATGACGATACGTTCCGAACGACTGCCCAAACGGACGTAACGAACAAGACAACATCAACGCAGTGGGACACAGATAAAGATCTGGTGCGCTCGATAACTGGCCCGACGGGGTTGAAATCGACGACTATTTATAACGAAGACGACTTGCCGACCAATTCGTACGGTCCCGCGCCAGCCGAATGGTTTGACGGCGACGAGCCGCTTGCCGATAAAGTGAACGCGGTCCCGCACGTAAAGACGGGGTATGACGAAGGTATAAACAGCCTTGCCGTGTCGTACATGGGCATCAAGGAACGCACTAGCTCTGTACTTAACAGCGGAGCAACTTTATATAAGGGTGATATCATCCGCTCGCCCGACCAAAGGTTTTACCTTATTTATCAGACCGATGGCAACGTAGTGCTCCGCGGACCAACCGGCGCTGCGATATGGAACAACCACAAAGCGGGTGTTGCTTCGACGCGGCTAATCATGCAGTCGGATGGAAACCTGGTGCTATACAACGGTTCAACGCCGGTTTGGTCGACAGGAACTAACGGCCACAGCGGTTCATACTTGCAAGTGCAGAACGACGGTAATTTAGTGGTCTACACTAACTATACTGGCACGTATTCATGGAATACGGAGACCGGCGGCCAAGCAAAAGATTCCTGGAACTCCAATTCGCTGCTCGGCGCGCCGCTATTAAACGGCACCGGCCTAGGTTCGGACCCAGCAAAGTTGAACGGAGCTTGGACTTCCTCGCCGGTCAGTAGCGGTACGAACTATTGGGGACTTCGCATGACGGGTAAAATGTACCTCCCAACGACAGGCAACTGGAACTTCCGCATGGTA
>DASTSD010000023.1:0-2145 GCA_035760845.1 Saccharimonadales bacterium (SeqCode)
CAAGGTTAAGCAAACCGCCGAAAAATTGGGCCTCAAGCCCGAACAGCTAGCCGACAAAATGACCGGCCAGTTTGTGCAGCTGCTGAAGGACCTAAACATCTCGAACGACCGTTTTATCCGCACTACTGACCCCAATCACGAAAAACGCGCCCAGCTAATCTGGAAGGCGCTCGAGCACGATATCTACAAGGCTAAATACACTGGCTGGTACGACGTCCGCCAAGAAGAGTTTGTGCCCGAAAGCAAAGCCGACCCGGCCCGCATGCAGCCAGACCACCCGCAGGCCTACCAGCGGCTCGAAGAAGAAAACTACTTTTTTAAGCTCAGCAAGTACACCGATAAAATCCTCGAAGTAATCGAATCGGGTGCGTTTGTGATCGAGCCCGAAACGCGCCGCAACGAGATCGTTGCCGTGCTCAAGGAGGGCCTCGACGACATCAGCATCTCCCGCCCCAAGGAAAAGCTGGAGTGGGGCGTGCCGGTGCCGGGCGACAAGAACCAGGTCATGTACGTTTGGTTCGAGGCGCTCATGAACTACATCACCGTGCTCGGCTATCCTGAGCACCAAGATTTTCATGATTTTTGGCCGGCGGACGTGCAGGTCATCGGCAAAGACATCATTCGCTTCCACGCCGCTATCTGGCCGGCTATGCTGATGAGCTTGGACGTCGCACTCCCCAAGCAGCTATACGTGCACGGCTTTATCACCGTTGACGGCGAAAAGATGAGTAAGAGCATCGGTAACGTTATCGCGCCCAAGGAAATCCTTGGCCGCCATGGCGTCGAAGCTTTCCGCTACTTCTTTTTGCGCCACATCCCCAGCTACAACGACGGCGACTTTTCGTGGGAGAAGTTTGACGCAGCTTACGAAAACGAGTTGGCCAACGAGCTAGGCAACGCTGTCCAGCGCACCGCCGCAATGATCGAGCGCTACCAGGACGGCCTTATCGGCGCCACGCCGCCGGCCGAGCACGACAGCGCTCCGGTTGCCGAGGCCATCGCCGAATGCCGCTTCGACCGCGCCCTCGACCACATTTGGGACCAAGTCCGCGGCCTCAACCAGTACATCGACACCGAAAAGCCGTGGGCCATCGCCAAAGACGGCGACAAGGATCACCTGCGCGAAGTTCTCGCCTACCAGGTGAGCTGTTTGCTCGAAATCGCCGAGCTGCTAGAACCGTTTTTGCCCGAAACATCCAAAAAGATCAAACACATCTTTGAAAGCGGAACGGTTAAGCTGCCCGAAACCACGTTGTTCCCCAAGGCGGCCGCCCAGAAAGCTTAGCTCTGTCCGTGAAAGTCGCAATCATCAGTTGCTACGATCAGATTGACTACATCCGGACACGAGTGCTTAGGACGGGTTTTGGGTCGGTGCCTGGCGTGCAGACGATCATCGTCAAAAATACCCACAGAGGATTGCTACGCTATCTAGAAACGCCGCTCAAAATCTTGCGCTGCAAGTTCCGCGACAAGCCGGACGCCTACGTCGTGACATTTCGCGGCTACGAGATGCTGCCCTTGGTACTACTGCTCAAAGGCCGTAAGCCGCTGATTTTTGACGAGATGATCAACGCCGCGGAGTATCTGGCCGAGCATCACGTGCTTAGTCTCGATAGTCGCCTCGGCAAGCTCTTCCGCTGGTGGTACGGCAGCCTGCTGCGCCGTTGCCGTTTCGTGCTGGCCGATACCGATGCGCATGCCGCGCTGTCCGCCAAGCTGTGCAAGGTAGACAAAAAGAAGTTCCTTACCGTGCCCATCAGCACCGACGAAGCAACATTTTACCCGCGCAAGCAGAGCAGGCGGGGCAAAGCGTTTAACGTGTTTTACTACGGCGTGATGCGTCCGCTGCATGGTTTTGAGTACGTGCTCGAGGCAGCGGTCCGGTTGGCCGATAACCCCAACATCACCTTTACCGTCGGCGGCGACAAAGGAAAGTCCGAGGCCGCCTGCCAAGCAGCCATTGCCAAGGGTGCCCGAATTACTTACATGCCTTGGGTGCCGTTCGATGACATCCCCAAAATCGCTAGCCGCTCGGGGTTATCCTTGGGCGGGCCGTTTGGTAAGACGTTCCAGTCGCAGTTTATTATCACTACCAAGACGTTCCAGTTTTTGGCCTGCCGCGTGCCGGTTTTGGTGGGCCGCAAT
>DASTSD010000024.1:0-2326 GCA_035760845.1 Saccharimonadales bacterium (SeqCode)
ACGGCTGGCGTGGAGCCAACCTACCAGGTGACCGACCTTGAAAACGTCTGGCGTGACGACCAAGTGGCCGACGACGGCGTTTCGCGCGAGCAACTGCTGGCGCTTGCCCCCGACACCGCAGACAACCAAGTTAAAGTTCCGAAAGTACTATAATGAGCCGAATCACGACCATTACCACCGATATTAAAAGTGGCAAAAAGACCGCCCGGCAGTATGTCGAGGAAGCGCTTGCAAAAGCCGCCGAAAACGAAGCCTACCACGCGCTTTTGAGCTTGACTCGTGAGCGCGCGCTCGAACGCGCCGACGATATCGACGCCCGCGTCATGAGTGGCGAAGAGCTTGGCGTGCTCGCCGGCGTACCGTTCGTAGCAAAAGATAACTTCTTAGCGTTTGGTGCTCCGACGACCGCCGCAAGCAAGATGCTCGAGCAGTTCGACGCGCCTATCCAGGCAACGGCAATTGAGAGGTTGGAGGCTGCCGGAGCGATTTGTATCGGCAAGGCCAACCTCGACGCCTTCGCCCACGGCGGCAGCACCGAAAACTCCGCCTTTGGACCGACCAAGAACGCCCACGACCAAACCAAAGTCGCTGGTGGTAGTAGCGGCGGCTCGGCCGTCGTGACGGCGCTCGATATAGTACCGTTTGCTCTTGGTACTGACACGGGCGGTTCTATCCGCCAACCGGCCAGCTTTAACGGCGTGATCGGTGTCAAGCCGACGTACGGTACGGTCAGTCGCTTCGGTGTGGTCGCAATGGCAAGTAGCACGGATACGATCGGCTGTTTCACGAAAGAGGCTGCCGACGCCGAGATTGTTATGGGTGCTATGAGCGGCCGCGACCCGCGTGACATGACGACGCTGCCGGACTTTTTTGCACCGACCGACGCGAAGCCCGGGCAAAAAATTGGCATCCTGAAAGAATACATGAGCGATGACGTCGACGAAACCGTGCGCCAGCGCGTGAGTGAATACGCCGACAAACTGCGCGCTGCCGGCCACACGGTAGAAGAAGTCAGCCTGCCGATGGTCAAGCACGCGCTTGCGATGTACTACATTATTGTTCCGGCCGAGGTAAGCAGCAACCTTGCCCGCTACGACGGCATCCGTTACGGCCACCGCACCGAGGCGCCACAGACGCTTGCCGAACTCTACGGCAAAAGCCGAGACGAAGGGTTCGTAACCGAGAACAAACGCCGTATCATGATTGGTAGCTATGTGCTTTCGAGCGGCTACTTCGATGCCTACTACCTGCAGGCGCAAAAAGCCCGCACGCTGCTCGTGAAAGAATATGAAAAACTCTTTAGCCAGTATGACGTTCTAATGGGGCCGACAGCGCCAACCCCAGCCTTTGGCCTGGGCGAAAACACCGAGGATCCAGTAAAAATGTATTTGGCGGATATCATGACCGTGGCGCCAAGCCTCGCCGGCATTCCGGCAATCAGCGTGCCGGCCGGTACGACCGACACTGGCCTACCAGTAGGCGTGCAATTGATGGGTCCTCGTAAAAGCGATGCGGCGCTGCTTGCACTTGCCGGCTCAATGGAGGCTAACTAATGGACAACACGACCGTTTTTGCATTTCTTGTTGGCGTGCTGATCGTCGCGATCCTTGTAGTGATCGTAATGGTACTAAGTAAAAAAGGCCCGGCGCCGCTCGACGTCGAAAAATACCGCATGCGCTGGCTGGCAATCGAAAAGCAGCTGGACCGCAACAATACCGCACATCTGCCAATGACCGTACTGGAGGCCGATAAGCTGCTCGACCAAGCGCTCCGCGAACGCGGTGTCAAGGGTGAGACGATGGGTGAGCGCATGAAAGTCGCAAAGGACACTTGGAGCAACGCCAACGCCGTTTGGACGGCGCACAAACTTCGCAACCAAATCGCGCACGAATCTGGCGTGACGGTAAGCTACGAGGATGCTCGCAGGGCGCTCGGCGCGTTCAAGCAGGCACTCAAGGATATAGGAGCGATCTAATGACTGATGAAATTCTCAACAAATACGAAATGACGATCGGTATCGAGTGTCATGTGCAGCTTGCGACCGACACCAAGCTTTTTAGTGGTGCCGACAACGACGCCCGCGACAAGGCGCCGAACAGCGTCGTCAGCCCGATCGACTACGGCCTGCCTGGCATGCTGCCAGTGCTGAACCGCCAGGCCGTCGACCTTGCTATCAAGGCCGGTAAGGCATTGAATGCCAAAATCGCCAACGTCAGCCGTTTTGACCGCAAGCATTATTTTTACCCCGACCTACCAAAAGGCTATCAGACCACGCAGATGTATCAGCCTATCATACTGAGCGGCTACATCGACGCGCCGCTTGAAG
>DASTSD010000025.1:0-2875 GCA_035760845.1 Saccharimonadales bacterium (SeqCode)
TTACCGAGTCCGACCTCAACCGGAGTTTTGGCGAAACCTATGTGGGTACTTACGAGACCAAACGGGCTGCCAGGCTTAAAAAACTGGCGGCCAGCTACGATGTCGTGCTGGACTTTCACAATACCCAAACACCAGGCAACAATTGCGGGTTCGTGGGGGTAGGGTGCGATCCGCGGCTCTACGACGTGGCGAAGGCCGTCGGTTTTTCCATGTGCGTCGAGGCGACCTACGACTGTGTGAACAAATATTGTCTCAATACGATTTCCATCGAAATCAGCGTCGGCGACGCCTTGGATGACCCGGACGTCTGGTATCAAAAAATCACTGCTTTGTCTGCAGGTATGTTGCCGGTTCCAAAAAAACCGTTGCAGCTGTACCGCTTTTCGCGTCGGGTGTCATGGGAAGAAAAGGCGGTGTTTGGCCTTGAGAACTGGCGTCCATTCCGGCAGATAAGCACCGATGAAGCACGTCGTCTGGGTGTCAAAAAGCAAACGGTGCCGATTTTCATCGGCTCGCGTTTTACCAGCGAATACGCCACGCTGCTGTCTGTCGAACGGAGCGTCTAAACGCTCATCTCGTGGGTAATCAGCACCGGCTGGACGGTGTCGACATAGCTCTTCAGGTCGATTTTTTGCAGGAAGTCGGGAAGCACCACGTGCTTTTTCGGGTCGATAAACTCGACCTCCTCGACTTCCTCGACGCCGTGGGTGGTAGCCGCGAGGTTGATAGTTTCGTAGTCCTCGGGGTTTTCTATCAGGTAAAAGAACTCCATCTGCTCTTTTTTGCCGTCCTCGGTAAACTGCTGCACGAAGAGCAGCCGTCCTATCTTTGGTTCGATGCCGGTCTCCTCGATCATTTCGCGTCGTAGGCCATCCTCGAGCAGCTCGCCCATGTCCAGCCCGCCGCCCGGCGTGCACCAAAAGTCGCGGTCGTTTCGGCGGTAGGCGGTTAGCTTTTGGCAAAGCAGCTTTCCGTCCTTAAAAATAATTCCTCGTACGGCAACCCGTCGTTCTTGCATGGTTTCTCCTTGGTTAAAAGTATTTTGACCGTAAGAGGTTCGGCTCGTCCGAACGTAGACGTGATAGCGGATCCCACGGGATCGTATTGGCACGATTATACCACATGCGACTAGGCGGCGGGGCGGCCGTTTGCTATACTTGGCAATTACTATGATCCGCCCTGGATCCTCTATTCGCGAATGTTCGGACGGCCGGACCGCTGGCGACTCTCTATAAAACCAAACGAAAGGAGCTTTCATGCGCGAAGAGCTCGTCATACTTGATGAGGACAAAGCGTACGCCCGCGCCCGGATAGAGGAGCTACAAAAAGAAATCCTCGATCTTGGGCCGGAATTTTACGAAGTGTTCAACCAATCGTCTGAGACCTGGCACGACAACGCACCGTTCGACGCTTTGCGTGACCGGCAGTCGCTGCTCGATGCCGAGCTGCAAAAACTCCGCCAGGTGCTACGCGACAGCTTGCCGGGTATTCCCAGGCCAAAGCGGGGAACGGCGGGTATCGGCAGCATGGTCGAGCTTTCGGACGGCCGGCGGTATTTTATTGCCGGCGACTGGACGCCGCACGCCGGACAAACCAAAAACGGCGCGGTAGTTATCAGCCGGAAAGCGCCGCTTGCCGCGGCCTTCTTGGGCAAAAAAGTAGGCAGCGTGGTAACGGCTGGAAAGCACGAAGCGGCGATAACCGCTATACTGTAGCTATGAATGCCATTACCCGCGAGCAGTTCAGCGAACTCATAAGCGGCGTCCGCCCCAGGCTGCGCCGCGAACTTCGTTTCGTGCCCGAAGAAATCACCGACTGGGAGTATCGCGACTTTTTGGCGGTGACTAACAAACAGGGGAGCGAAGGCGTGCTGATCGTGCCGTTCCTGGGAGACAAGGTCGTGCCGTTTTCGCTGCAGCCCAGAAAGCCGGGCGCTTCGGGCAGGGTAGAGGCGATTATTTGTGATATCTGCGCCACGTGGCAGCGCGGCACGCATTCGGCGGTCATTACGTTCACCATCGATAAAAGCCGCTCGGTCTCTTTCCTCTGTTGCGGCGATCTGGAATGCAGCCTGCACGTGCGCGGCAAGACAGCCGACGCCACGCTCTCGCGTACCCAGCTGCGCGAGCAAATCACGCCCGAGGCCAGAATCGCTCGTCTGCACGGGCGCCTAACGAGTATACTAAGCATATATGAGTGACATCCTGATACGAGACATGCTTGAGGCTGACGTGCCGGCGGTAGCCGCCCTTGGCCGCACCGCGCCCGAACTCAAAACCAACGACGACGATGAATTTTGGAGCGAAGAGCTCCTAAAAGATTGGGTCGCCGGCGACGACGTGATGCTGGTGGTCGAGGCCGAGGGTAGGGTGGTCGGCTTCATGCTGACGCAAATCCATGCGGCAACCAAGGCAGGGTACCTTTCGGATATTGCGATCGACCCTGAGCTGCGCGGTCAGGGCGTTGGCTCACGCTTGCTCGAGACGGTCCTGGCTCGCCTTAAAGAGCGCGGCATCGAGTACGTCTACGGCCTCACCAAGGTGGAAAACGAAAAAATCCACGGCCTCATGAAGAAATTCGGCTTCACGCAGGGCAACGCCTTTTATTGGTTCGAAAAATACCTCGACTAACCCCAAACCGCCCTGTATCCGGGGCGTGGAGTAGGGTATAATAACAACAACGTTCGCCGCCAGCGAATAAGTGGTGGATGCGCTATTTCTGCAGCGACAGAAATACTGCACACCCGTTACTTACTCGCCTTTAGCATTAACAGGCGAACAAAAAGGAGGACAGCAATGTCTACTATCAACCCTCATGGTAAAGAGATTATCTCTGTTACCACTGATCTTTGCGGCCAGCCGCTGACGCTTGAGGT
>DASTSD010000026.1:0-2688 GCA_035760845.1 Saccharimonadales bacterium (SeqCode)
GGTGGTTCTCGCCCATCATCCCAACTGCATGCCCCTCACGCACGGTGCGTTTTGCGATCGACGGATAGAGCTTTGCTTGCGCACCCAATTCAAAGAACGTCGCTTTCGCCTTGTATGCCTTTAGCGTGTCGAGAATTTTTGACGTTGTGTAGTTTGGGCCGCCGTTAAAGGTGAGAGCGACGCATTTTGATTTGCTACAGTCGCTTTTCGTATGAGTCGGCTTACTTTTTACCATACTCACCTCTGGCCGCTTACCACTCACCTCCACCTGCCGCTTTTCCACTATGCGTTTGGCGCTAAGGTCGTAGGTGACTAACGTGCTGCTTTTTGTGTCTTTATTTTTTAACACCTGGCTCTTTGTTATTGTCACCGATAGCTGACGGTCATCATACTTTTCCAGCTCGAAAGATACGTTCAAATCGTCCTGCGGATAGGCGGTCTTTGCCTGAAAATTCACCCTGGCAAGAAACGCTGCCTTGGCATCATTCACGATTTTACTCACCGTCCGATCAAACACCGGCTCGTCAATTTTTGGGTAACTCGCATACCAGCTGTACGCATGCGTGGCGCGAGACTCCTGAACGGGATAAAGATGCAGGCCGGGTAGTTCCGCCGTTTTTTGGTTAAACCGCCAGTAATCCGCGTATAGGTACGAGCCATACAAAGCTGACGCTAAAGCACCTATGCCCACTAGCGCGCCCGCAAGCCTGACAACTTTTTTCATAAAGGGTCTGGGTTTTTCTCCTGGTTTTTGTGTTCGCATATCCGAGCCCCACCTCATCGCGGCAGGCTACGCACCATATCCGCACAGTTATACACGGGAGATTGTATGCTACTCGAAAAGACAAGTCAAATCAACAAGAGTAATTACTCGACCGTTACGCTCTTTGCAAGGTTGCGCGGCTGGTCGACGTCGTTGCCGCGTGCAACGGCTACATAATAGGCAAACAGTTGCTGCACGACGTTCAGTACGATAGGGGCGAGGAGTTCGAGGCCGGTCGTCACCCGTACGGTCGTTTCGGCATCGATCGGTTTTTTACTATTGGTAATTGCAAGTACATGGCCGCCGCGGGCGTTAACCTCGGCCAGGCTGCTGGCGGATTTATCAAACAGCCAACCTTCAGCCAGTAGCATCACTTCAAAGAATCGTTCGTCGATCAGCGCAATTGGGCCGTGCTTCAGCTCGCCCGCCGCGTAACCTTCTGCTTGAATGTACGAGATTTCCTTAAGCTTGAGGGCACCTTCGAGCGCTACCGGGAAGAGCGTGTCGCGGCCAAGGTACAGCGCGTGGTCATACCTAGCATATTTTTTGGCAGTCTTCGCAATGTCGTCTTTATGAGCTTTGAGTGTGGCTTTGATTTCACCCGGCAGACGGTCGAGCTCCTTAATATAGCTCATTGTTTTTTGCATGCTCACGCCTTTTGCCTGTGCTACCTGAATGGCAAACATCGTCATAGCAGCCACCTGCGAGGTAAATGCCTTTGTACTAGCGACCGAGATTTCCGGCCCGGCGTGCACGTAAATACCGCCATCGACTTCGCGCGCGATGGTCGATCCGACCGCGTTGACGATACCGAGCGTCTTGACACCGCGGCGCTTGATTTCGCGCAGGCATGCCAGCGTATCGGCCGTTTCGCCCGACTGTGACACGACCAGCGCCACGCTGCCCTCTGGCAAATGGAACGAACGGTAACGGAGTTCGGACGCCACGGCGACATCGACCGTCAGGCCGTCAATCAGCTGCTCGAGATAGTACGAGGCGAGTAGGCCTGCGTAGTACGCCGTGCCGCAGCCTATGATCGTCACGTGTTTGATCGCTCGCAGTTCGTCGGGTGTCAGGTTGAGGCCGCCGAGCTGCACACGATTCTCCTCGGCAATGACACGGCCGTTAATCGTAGCGCCAAGCGTCGATGGCTGCTCCATGATTTCTTTAAGCAGGAAGTGGTCGTATCCTTGTTTTTGGATCGCCTGCAGATCGGTCTCGATCTTCTCGACTTTTTGCGGCAGGTGAGTAGCGTTAAGGTCCTGCAGGTCAACGCCCTCGCGCGTACATACGGCAAGCTCGCCGTCGTTAAGGTAAATAGCCTCGGACGTATAGCCAACCAGCGCCGATGCGTCGCTGGCGATGAGCGTTTCGTTCTCGCCAACGCCAATAATCAGCGGACTGCCGGCGCGTGCCACGACGATTTTGCCCGGCTCGCGCACCGAGACGACGGCTATACCGTACGTACCGACAACCAATTTCAGCGCCTCGGCCACGGCCTCTTCGAGCGATTCTTTTTTGCCATACAGGTCGCTAATGAGCGCCGCCAAAACCTCACTGTCGGTTTGGCTTGCGAACTTGTGGTTTTTCAACTCGGCCTTCAGCTCTTTGTAGTTTTCAATGATGCCATTATGCACCAAGTAGATATCGCCGGCCTTATGTGGGTGGGCGTTTTTTTCGGAAGGTTCGCCGTGCGTTGCCCAACGAGTGTGGGCGATACCGACCGTATCGCTCGTCTCACTCTCCGACACCAAGCTCGCCAGCGCGCTCACCTTGCCCTGCGCACGGAGCAGCGTCGACTCGCCCTTTTCGCCGAGTGTCACGATTCCGGCCGAGTCATAGCCGCGATATTCCATGCACCTAAGCGCTCCGGTAAGTAACTTCTGCGCGTTCCTGTTGCCGATATATCCGCTAATTCCGCACAT
>DASTSD010000027.1:0-9297 GCA_035760845.1 Saccharimonadales bacterium (SeqCode)
CCGGAGAAGCGTTTGCATTGTTGGCGGGGCTAGTAGGTGGAAATAGTCTGGCTGATAAGGGATAGAGGTGGTAGGCTGGAGATGGAGGGAACATGGGCAACTACGATTTTACGGGGCTAAAAGCAATCTTTTTTAACGGCACACTGACGCGTTCGCCGGCGCCGAGCCATACGGATTTGCTGATTAAAATCAGCACCGACATCATGAACAAACATGGGGTGCAGACAGAAGTTATCCGCACGGTTGACCACGATATCGCCACCGGCGTGTACCCGGATATGCGCGAGAAAGGCTGGGAAACGGATGAATGGCCGGAGCTCTACAAAAAGGTGCAAGCGGCTGACATTTTGGTGATTGCCGGGCCGATTTGGCTGGGCGACAATAGTTCACAGACCAAAAAACTGATCGAGCGGCTGTATGCCAACTCGGGCGAGCTGAACGAGCATGGCCAATATGCCTACTATGGCAAAGTTGGCGGCTGCCTGATTACCGGCAACGAAGACGGCGCCAAGCACTGCTCGATGGATATTTTGTACAGCCTGCAGCACCTTGGATACACGATTCCGCCGCAGGCAGATGCCGGCTGGGTGGGCGAATCCGGCCCCGGCGCCAGCTACGGCGACAAGGGTGAAGATGGCAAGACTGTCGGCGTAAGCAATGACTTTACCAACCGCAACGCGACCTTTATGACCTGGAACCTTATGCACCTGGCAAAACTGCTAAAGGATGCCGGCGGCGTACCGGCCTACGGCAACCAGCGCAGCGAGTGGGACGCCGGTGCGCGGTTTGACTACGAAAACCCGGAATACCGCTAAATTAAGAGTCCCGCCTCCTCGGGACTCTACTGACTAGTCAGGAATCCCCGCGGGGCGGGTTATTCGGCCGGGGTTTCCGGCGCGGGCCGCAGCTGCGGCGGGTCGACTTTCGCGAGGTTCTCCCTCGTGGCGTCGCTGACCTGCCGGAGGATTTCCCCGAGAGTGTGGGGCCCCTGCGGCAGATCCGCGTACGGTCGCTTGGGGTCGGGCGGGAGTGACATGGCACCTCCGTGTTGACGAACCTATCTCTACTATTATATCACAAATATCATAGAAAATCAATTTAGGCGAAGTGCTACACTGAATGTATGATCGAAGAAATGAAAAACGCGGCGCTAAAGGCCGGCGAGTACATGCGTTCGGCGACCGAACGCGATGCGACTGAAAAGAGCGGTGCCAAGGATTTTGTAACGGTAGCTGACATTAAGTCGCAGGATATCCTGCGTGAGGAACTGCAAAAAGCATTTGCCGATGAAGTGATACTTTCGGAAGAGGACGTCGAAGAGGCGCGCCGGGCGATGTACGAACCGGATTTTACGGGCTTCGTGCTGGACCCCATAGACGGCACGTATAACTTCAAGCGCGATATGCGCGAATCTGCCATATCTATTGGTTATATACAAAACGGCCAGCCCGTGGCCGGCGTGGTGTACGACCCGTACCGCGAGGAGCTGTTTGAGGCTGAAGCGGGGAAGGGTGCGTTTAAGAACGGCCAAAAAATCAGCGTGAGCCAGCAGGCGGAGCTGGCGGGTGCGAGTATCGCAACCAGTAACAGCTACGACGATAAAGCCATGGAGCGTAACCTGCGCCGGCACCTCGGCATTTACGAGATGACGGGTATCATGCCATGGACAAGCTGTCCGGGCAGCGGCGTGCTGATTCTGGCGTGGGTCGCGTGCGGCCGGTTGGACGCATATCACCATAACGGCCTCAAGCCGTGGGACAACGCGGCGGCGTTTTTGCTGATCCGCGAAGCTGGCGGTGTCGTACACGATTTGGGTAGTGCTGGCGATGCTCCGTTCACGGCTGCCGCCATGGTGGCCGGAACACCCATAATAGTCGGTCAGTTAGAGGCTGCTTTCCGATCGCTCAGTCCCGAGTTGTTGGAATAAAACGCTTTTCGTCCTTTTGGACTCATCAGCATACGCGCACACGTATGGAAGCGAATCGGAACAGTCCGGCGGGCCGGGCCCGCGGCTTCGAGCCGGCATCCTGTGAGGACACCGGTGAAACCGCGGACCACGGCTGGCGGGGCAGTACTCAGACGAGCAGTGCGAGGTCGGCGTGGAGGCCGTCCAGCAGGCTGAAGTCCTTGTCGGAGAGCGTGTCCCGGCGCGGGAAGTGCGGCCGCATGAGCCGCGCCCCCTCGTTCAGCTCGCCCAGCATCCCGGCGTAGATCATGCCGAAGGCGATGGGCGACTGCCCGGAGCGCCGGCGGCGAGCGTACTCGGCCGCCAGGTCCCCGATGACGAGGTCCCAGGCGTCGAAGTGCCGCTCGTAGTCGCGCCGGAGCGCCGGCTGAAGCAGGACGAAGCCCATGGTGACCGTGCCGCGCAGCTGCGCGAGGGTCAGGTTACCCATGAACACGTCCAGTCGGTCGGCCGCCCCGGCGAGTCGTCCCGTGTTGAGGCTCATGCCTCTCCCTCCGTCGTCGAACTGTTCCGTAACCGCGATGATCTCGCGGCGATTTTGTATTATATAATATTGATAATTCTTAGTCAACAGCCGTGGTATGATAGATATATGAAAGCAGTATGGCATAACGAAACACTGGCTGAAGCGCCAAAAGAAGACCTGATAAAAATCGAAGGCAACTGGTACTTTCCGCCGAAGACGCTTAACTGGGAGTTTTTTACCGAAAGCGATCACCATACCACCTGCCCGTGGAAGGGTGAGGCAAGTTACTACGACGTGACCGTAAACGGTGAAACGAACGAGTTCGGCGCCTGGTACTACCCAGAACCAAAGGACGGCTCGATCGAACGCGTCAAAAAAGACTTTTCTAACTACGTGGCGTTCTGGAACGGCATAGAAGTCACCGAATAACAAAAAATCTAAAAGATTTTTTTCAGCACCTCTGGATAGCATATAAGAGGCGTATCTTGCGTGGGCCAAAACCACAATAGTATAATGGAGGTAACCTGATCGAAAGGGGGCGTGTAACGGAATGAACGATGATGAGCTTATTAAAATAGAAGACCCATCGGACAACCCGTCTGTCTCTCGATCCTCTCCATATGAAATGCTGGTACGCCAGAGCCACAAGCTTGGTCGGGTTGCAACCGCTGCATTCCATGACGTAAAAAATATTTTACAAAAGGAGGTGACTATGCCATCAGCAGAACGATTTATCGGAAGCTTGCCGCACTTGTCACGTGCGGACGCCAAGAAAGAAAAGGAGCTTGAAGAAGCCGACAAGCTCAAGAAAATGGTCAAGCGCTCACACCAAGTGTTGGCACATGTGCGGACGGTATTCCCGCTGACGCTGTTCCCGGACAGTCTGATGGTGGACCGTTCCAAGGTAACCATTACGTACCGCAGCTTTTTCTGGTCGTCGCGGGTGATCAGCTTTCAGATCGAAGACGTATTGAACGTCTCGAGCGGGGTTGGGCCGCTGTTCGGCTCGCTGACGGTCGCCAGCCGCGTCATGAGTACGATCGACCACTTTACGATCAACTACCTCTGGCGAAGCGACGCGATATTCCTCAAGCGGCTGATCCAGGGGCACATTATTGCCAAGAACAACAAGCTCGAAACCGACAAGCTGTCGCGGACCGAGCTGATTGAGATGCTCTGCGAGCTGGGCGGCGATTCGGAAACCTAGTGCCGACTGCGCTATACTAGCAGTATGATAACTTACTACACCGACGGGAGCTGCAGCCCTAATCCCGGTCCTGGCGGTTTTGCCGTGATAAAAAACATGGAGCCGGCGGTGCTTGGCGCCGAAGACGATTCGACCAATATCCGCATGGAAGGCAAGGCGCTGATCGCCGCGCTAAAAGACGCCGACGGCGCCGAGTGCGAAATCTACACCGACAGCGAGTTTTGGATTAACGTCATTACCAAATGGTCGCTTGGCTGGGAGAAAAACGGCTGGAAAAAGAAGGGCGGCGAAATCAAGAACCTCGATATCGTGCAAGAGGTTTGCCCGCTGTACCGTAGCTCGAACGCCACGCTGATTTGGGTACGTGGCCACAATAACGACCCTGGTAACGAAATGGCCGACCAATGGGCTAACAAAGCCCGCGAAAAGTACCTGCTGGAGAAATAACGCATGACCGCCGACGACATCAAAACCGCGCTTGCCGCCTACGCAAAGAACGACGACGCTGCGTTTTTAGGCCGGTTTTTCAAGACGGGCGAAGGGCAGTACGGCGCGGGTGACGTTTTCATCGGCGTGCGTGTGCCGGATACGCGGAAGGTTTGCAAGCAGTATATGCAGCTGCCGCTGGCCGAAGTCGAGGAGCTGCTAAGAAGTCCCGTGCACGAGCACCGGCTGGCGGCAGTGATTCTTATGAGCTACCAGTTTGCCCGGGCAGATGCAGCACGAGAGAAAGAGATTTGCGACGCGTACCTTAAAGCCGTGTACGAAGGTTACGTCAACAACTGGGATATCGTCGATTCGTCGGCCGAGTTTATTGTGGGCGAATACCTTTGGGACAAGCCGCGCGGACTGCTGTTTGAGCTGGCTGCGTCGGACGATCTGTGGCAGCGAAGGGTGGCGGTACTGAGCTCGTTCGCGTTCATCAAAAAAGGCGACGCCTCGACCACACTCAAGCTCGCCGGCCTGCTGCTCCATGACAAAGAAGACCTCATACAAAAAGCCGTCGGCTGGATGCTGCGCGAAACCGGCAAGCGGGTGGACGAAGCGCTGCTGACCAAGTTCCTCGACATGCACGCCGAGCAGATGCCGCGCACGATGCTGCGCTACGCCATCGAGCGGCTTACCCCGGCCCAGCGCAAAAAATACATGGCCGCGCGTGCGGAGGCGGGCAAGTGAACGCCAAAACGCTCAACCAAGCACGCGTGATGCAGCTGGCTACCTCGCGTAGCGGCCAGCCGTGGATTTGCACGGTGTACTTTGTGGTGAGCGGTGGTAACTTTTACTGGCTGAGCTTTCCGGAGCGCCGCCATAGCCAGGAGCTCGAGGAAAATGCCAAGGCTGCCGTGGCCGTGGTACTTAAGCAAGACCAGCCTGTCATTGGCGTACAAGCCGAAGGTGTAGTTAGCATGATTCGTGATGCCGACGCGGCAGCTCCTATTCTCGAGCTGTACGTGCAAAAATACGGCAGCGGCAGTACGTTTATTGAGCGGCTCAAAGAGGGGACGAACAAGCACGTTTTGTACTGCCTGGAGCCTGGGCTCGTGTCGCTGTTCGACGAAACCGATACGGCCCAGCCATCGCCGAGGCCGATTGTTATTGAGGGCTAGCTGGACAGCGCGGCGGTTTTTTCGTATACTACTAGAGTTAACAATTTGAATATCAAGAGCGCGACGAGGGACTGGCCCGATGACTCGCCGGCAACCTGCCGTAAGGTAAGGTGCTAAATCCAGCCTGGTGACAGGATAGATATGCGAATATTCTTCGAGCTCTTTCCTGAAGCCATGGGCAGATAGGAAGGAGTATTTTTATGTCTGCACACCAACAATACCGAACGGCCGAGAGTGTCTCGCCAAGGCACCCTGACAAACTGTGCGACCAGATTTCCGATGCGGTCCTCGACGCGCATTTAGAGGAAGACCCTAATGCCCGCGTGGCCGTTGACGTGGCCGGCGGGCATGGCTACGTGTTCGTGACGGGCGAGGTGACGAGCCGCGCCAAGAACGTCGATATCGAATCGATTGTCCGCCGGATAGCCGGCGACGATGTACGGGTATACCAGCATGTCGTTTCACAGAGCACTGAGATTGCCCAGGGTGTCGATACCGGCGGTGCGGGCGACCAAGGCATCATGATCGGATATGCAACGAGCGAGACGCCCGAGATGCTGCCTCTGGAGGTAGTGCTTAGCCGCCGCCTGAACGAGCACTTGTATCAAAAGTGGCCCTACGACGGCAAAACGCAGGTGACGCTGCGTGAGGGCGAAGTTGCCTCGGTGGTGGCGAGTTTTCAACACGCACCGAGCGATGAGCTGCGCACCGCGGTGGGCGAATGGCTTGACCGGCAGGATCTGCCGCACGAAGGCGCCGAGCTCTTTATCAACCCGAGCGGCGACTGGCACCAAGGTGGGTTCGACGCCGATGCCGGGCTGACTGGCCGCAAGCTGATCGTCGACAATTATGGCCCGCGCATATCGATCGGTGGCGGCGCCTTCAGTGGTAAAGATGCAACCAAGGTAGACAGGAGCGCGGCGTACATGGCGCGAAAAATCGCCGTGGATTATCTGCGCGAGCGCAGTGCAAAAGAGGTATTCGTGCGTTTGGCGTATGCAATTGGCGTGGCGGAGCCGCTAGAAGCGACGGTGCTTATCGACGGCGTGCACGAGAATGTGACCGGCTACGATCTGACGCCGCGTGGCATCATAAAACAGCTGGATCTTTTGCGTCCGCAGTACGAAAAAACGGCGCGCTACGGCCACTTTGGCCACGGGTTTACCTGGGAAAAATAAAAGAAGCCCCGCGCCTAGCGGGAGGTGCCGGGTTGCGGCACGCTCCCCCTAGGCCGGGGTAGGCTTCTTCAGACGCCAAGGGACGAACTCACGAATGAGTGGCAGAAGCGCGGATTGTGGAGCGCTTCCCGGATCTCTGCTTCGGAGACGACGCCGAACGCCGCCATGACCTCCGCGGTCCGCTTTTCGCCCTGGCTGTCGAGCCCGGTCACGACGAGGTGATGATCGATCCCTCCGAGTTCGTAACCGTAGGCTGACAGCTTGTTCAGGTCGGTGTGGTAGACCAAGGCCACCCACACGACCATGGGAAAATCGGGGCCGGCTGCCAGATCGGCGAACTCGGCCGCGGCTACCTCCGTCTGGAACTTGCCATGCGACGGAAGGGCAGTGCTGTTCAAATCGTACTCCCTCGAGTGTCTGAAACCACTATAAAAATACCATAATTATCACTAATAATCAAGTGGCATAACCTCGGTGGTTGCGGTACAATAGAGCCTAGTTTTAAACAAAAGAAAGTTAGAATATGGAAACCGAGACCCCACAAACGACTGATATTTTTCTATGGGCAAACAATACCGACGGCATCAAGAACGATCTGGACGTCGAGTTCTTTTTGTTCAACAAAAATTACACGCCGTACACGACGCATTTTGCCAGCGACCTGAACGCGCAGATCAAACCGCTGTTTTTGTTCGACCTCATCAACTTCGTAAATATGGGCGCGGGTACGGGTCTGTCGGTTCGTGATTTTGAGCTGAGCGAAGGGGAAGAGAACGTCCTGCTGCGCACTGACCTCGAAAAAGTCGGCCGCGCCGAAACGCTGATCCACCTGATCGAAAAAGAGCGCCACGACATTATGGAGTTCAGCCAGGAAGAGCATGAATTCAAGCGGATCAAGGGAATCGTGGCGCGTTTTACGCACAAGGACGACCCCAAGAAGGCGTTTTACGTCATCAAGGCGATCTCGCAGGGGCAGGTGCTCAACGGCGCCACCAGCTGGGAGTTCCGCGACGGCAAATTCGGCTCGTTCCAGGCGGATGTCGGCCTTAAGATGCCTGACGACAACCAAGTGCTGATTATCGACAAAGATATCTTCGTGTTTAACCAGTCCAAGTTCGAAAAACTGTTCAACTACGAATACAAAAAGCAACTCCTGGCCGACCAAAAGGTTGAAGAAATCGAAAAGCAGTACAAGCTGAGTTTTCCTGATGGCCTGGATATGCAGACGCTGGTGCGCGAACGCAAGAAAATCGTCAACAAACTGCAAAAGATGGAAATCGGCGGTGTCTCGCAGGAGCAAGCGCTTGAATACGCTGATTCCATGCAGCTGGAGCTCATGACCGACGACGCCGGCGCGATCATCATCATGGATGGCAACGACCTCGACATGTTCGTGAACCTTATTAACGAGGATTACATCACCAGCGAAATTACCGGCAAACGTTACGAGATCAAGAGCAAGAAGCTGCTCGACGAACCCGACGGTGAACCGCCCCGCGGCTAGTAAAATCCAGCGAAACATGGTATAGATAATTCATGTCTGAGCTGCAACCCAGCGTGTATGCCTTTGAACCCGACTTGCTGCCGCCGGTATTCGAGGGCGCGCCGCTGCCGGTGCGGGAGTTCCAGCTCGCCACTATGGTAAATGACTCGCTTTTTATGCGCAGCGACTCGCTGCCGGAAGCGGTGGTAAAAACCGGCGATGAGACGCTTGCGGATATCGTGCGTGAAATCGAGGCGAATGATGAGCCGACAGCGATGCGCGATGGGCGGGTCATAGCCTTGATCGCCGCCATGACCGAGGAAAACCTGGTCGAGTCGACGACGCTTGGCAGGTGGCAGCTCGCGCCGCACATGGGAATGTTGCACGCGGTTGCCACGGCGCTTTCGACAGGCCTGCCGGTCTCGAGCGAGTCGCTCGGCGCGGCAGCGGCATTCCACGATGAATACCGGGAGCGCGAGAGCTCTAAAGGCGAGTCGTACGCGGCACCAAAGTCCGACGCGGTCGTAGGGGCGATAAAACACACGATGTCGGGGTACGGCAGCATGGATTTTATCAGCGGCGAAAAAGGCACTGGCCGCTACCTGGCGTATTATTTGTACGATATCGACAGGATTCTTTACGAATTGCCAGTCACGCCAGAAATGTTCAAGAACTACACTGGGGGTGAAGAAGCTTGGGATTTGGTCGCTGCTTACGAGCACCTCATGCGGCAGATTCACGCCACCCGTGAAGCGCTGCTTGCACGCGAGCCCGAGTTGCGCGAGCATCTCGAGTCGGTATACGAAAGGGTAGAGCGCGCCGACTAGAACGTTTGGCCGCTTTTGTATTCGCCCAGCACGGTAACGGTCGCGCCGGTTTGGCGGACGGCCGCAAGAAGGTCGTGCAGTTTTGGTCCGGCTGCCTCGACATCGATATGAAAGCGGTACTTCCAGGCATCGCCTACGATAGGCCGCGACTGCAGTTTGGTAAGATTGACGCCCGCGCGGGCGAAAATGCTCAGTACGTGAGCCAGCGCGCCTGGTGCGTGGTCGGTCGTGACGACGAGCGAGGATTTGTCGGCGCCTGCCGGAGTCTTGCCATTCGGGGCAATTACTAAAAAGCGCGTGAAGTTTTGCTTGTTGTCCTCGATGTCGCGGGCAAGTATCGAGAGGCCATATTCTTTGGCGGCGTCTTCGCCAGCGATTGCGGCGATTGACGGGTCGTTCTGTTCTTTGACGTACGCGACGCTTGCAGTGGTGTCGTGATAGTCGACCGGTGTGGCATGCGGCAGGGTAGCGGCAAGGTACGCGTTGCACTGCGCAAGCGCGACCGGCTGCGAGTAAACGTAGCGGATGTCCTTGAGTGGCGCACCTTCAAGTCCGATCAGTTG